>JBDZVK010000085.1:0-9444 GCA_040255725.1 Actinomycetota bacterium | reverse complement strand
CGACGTCGTCGGCGACCTCGTCGTCGTCGGTGAGCTGCCAGGACCGGTAGGCCAGTGCCAGCAGGAACATCGTGACCGCGAACGAGATGACGATCGCGGTCAACACCAGCGCCTGGGGGAGCGGATCGCTCATGGGGCCCGTTTCGGACCCGACGATCGGCGGGAACCCCCGACGTCCCGATGCGATCAGCAGGATGTTGGCGCCGTGGGTGATCAGACCCAGCCCGATGATGATGCGACTGAGCTTGCGCTGCAGGACCAGATAGGTGCCCAGACCGAACAGCACCGCGGCACAGGCGTCGAGCGTGATGGTCATCGTGACGCCTCGGAAGTGTCGTCGGCGAACGCCTCGAACGCCATCATCATGGTGCCCACGACCGTCAGGTAGACCCCGAGGTCGAAGATCAACGACGAACTCACCGAGACCTCGCCGAACACGGGTGGGTGCAGGTCCAGTGTGGAGACCTCGAGGACCGAGCCGCCGAAGGCCAACGGCAGCGTCGCGGTGACCGCTGCCAGCCCGATCCCCGCCCCGAGGACCGTCCAGGCGCGAAAACGCGACTGGTCGCGGATCGCGGATGCGCCCCCGGCGACGTAGCGGAGTCCGATCGCGGCGCCCGCGAGCAGCCCGCCGACGAACCCGCCGCCGGGCTGATTGTGCCCGGCGAACAGCAGCCACAGCGACATCATGACGATCGCCGGGAAGATGATGTGGACGGTTCCGTCGACGAACACGATGCGCCGCTGACGGTCGGCTTCGGCCGCGGCCGCGACCTCCGGATCGTCGCGTCGCGGCGGCCGCCTGCGCCCGGCCCGGGCGATCGCCGCTGCGCCGACCGCGGCCGCGGCGAGCACCGTGATCTCACCGAGCGTGTCGAGACCACGGAAGTCGACCAGGATGACGTTCACCACGTTGTGGCCGTGCCCGTCGGGCACGGCGCGGTCGACCATCTCGCCCGAGATCGTCGGCACCGTGAGCGCACCCTGCGCGACCAGGGCGAAGCCGAACACGCAGGCGCCCACCACCGTCGCGACCACCACGCGCAACGTCCGACGCCGCGGGCTGGACTGGCGCTCGAACCGTCGGGGAAGGCGTCGCAGAACCAACACGAACACGACCGTCGACAACGTCTCGATCGTCGCCTGGGTGAGGGCGAGGTCGGGTGCTCCCGACAGCAGGAACAACCCGGCCATCGCGTACCCGACGAGGCTGAGCAGCACGGCGGCGCTGAACCGGCGACGCACGACCGCGGCGCCGGTTGCCGCTGTGCACAACAACGCCAGCAACGCGACCTCGCCGGGAGAACCGAAGCGGGGCCAACCCGTCCATTCGGCCTGGCTGATCAGCGCGACCGCCGGCGCACCGAACACCGCGGTGAGGATGACCCCGGCGTACACGGGCAGCGAACCACTCTGGACCACCCCCGTGACGTTCCGGGCGGTCGCGGCCAGTGCCCGCAGGATGGCGAGGTACACCGTGTCTCCCGACGGGATCACCGCGCCCCGGGCCAGGAGCGGTTGCACGCCGCGGCGCCCGGCGGCGAGGCCGAGGCCCGCGGCCAGGGTCAGCATCGACAGTCCCAGGGGCAGGTCGAAACCGTGCCAGGGGGCGAGGTGCAGCGCTGAGCGTCCCAGCCCCAGCTCGAGTCCCGCGACGCGGGCGAGCGTGTCGAGCGACTCCGATGCCAGGCCGAGGATCACACCCGCGACGGCGAGGATCACCGCCGGGGTGACGAACCACGCGCCGGGTGAACGGGGTCCGTTCCCCGGGGCGCGTCGTCGCGCCCGGGACGTGCCGAACATGCCGAACCAGAAGCGGAAGGCGTAGGTGACGGTCAGCGCGGAGCCCACGACGAGACCGACGAGCACGGCGACGTCGCCGTCGAATTCGTTGCGGGTGAACGCGCCGAACGCGGTCTCCTTCGCCGCGAAACCGGCGATGAGGGGAACCCCGGCCATCGATGCCAGGGCGAGCGCGGTGGCGATACGCAGCACGCGCCACGAGTCGCCGAGCAGCGGGATCTCACCGATCCGACGGGTGCCCGTGGTGTGATCGACGATGCCCACGACCATGAACAACGTCGCCTTGAACGCCGCGTGCGCGACCAGCAGCATCCACCCCGCACGGGTCGCCTCGGGTGTGCCCACCCCGAACAGCACGGTCATGAAGCCGAGCTGGCTGACCGTGCCGTGGGCGAGCAGCAGCTTCAGATCGACCTGCCGCAGAGCCCGCAGGCCGCCGAAGATCATCGACGCGAGACCGACGATCACCACGGCCGGGCGCCAGAACCCGGCGAGCGGATACAGCGGCGCGAAGCGGGCGATCAGGTACACGCCGGCGGTCACCATGGTGGCCGAGTGCAGGAACGCACTCACCGGGGTCGGCGCCTCCATCGCCCCGGGCAGCCACGAATGGAACGGATACTGCGCCGACTTCGAGAACGCCCCGACGAGGATCAACGCCAGGGCGACGGCGGTGCCGGTGCCGGCGGGCAGCGGCGAGGTCACGATCTCGTGCAGGCTGGTCGTGCCGGCCGAGCGGGCGAGCAGCACCAGGCCGCCGAGCATCGCGAAGCCACCCGTCGCGGTGGTGAGCAGCGCCTGCAGCGCGGCGGCTCTGGCACGGGCCCGTTCGTGGTTGTGCCCGATCAGGAAGTACGAGGTGATCGTCGTGCCTTCCCACGACACGTACAGCACGTAGAGGTTGTCTGCGGTGACCAGTCCGACCATCGACCCGGCGAAGAGCACCAGCAGCCCGGCATGCCAGGGCAGGCCGTGGGCGACGGGGTCGTAGTAGCTGCCGGCGTAGACGAACACGAGCGTGCCGACCGCGCCGACGATGAGCACCATCGTGAGGCTCATCGCGTCGAGCGCGAAGTCGAAGCCGAGACCGAGGCCGGGAACCCATTCGAGGTGCTCGGTCGGGATGTGGCCCGAACGTACCGACGGGAGCATCACGATGCCCCACACGAGCGTCACGAACGACACGACCGCGCCCGCCGCGAAGGCCCGCCGCCCCGGTCGTTCGCCCACCACCAGCAGCCCGGCGCCGACGGCGAGATGCAACGCCAGGATCCCGATCATGCCCTGACCCCCGCGGTCACGTGCGATGCCGACGGCAGGTTTCGATCGCGGGGTCGAGCGTGCCGAACGGCCCGCGACCTCACCGGTTGACCTCGTCTTTCGACTCGGTCGTCAGCCGCTGAACGGTGCGCTCCCCTCGGTCACCTGCCCGAGTGTACTCGGCGCCCGTCCCACGGCCCGAGCGGACGGAGCCGACGGGTCGCCATGCTGGAATGGTCCGATGTCGATTCCGAGCACCCCGCTTCGCGGACGCTGCGTCACGACCGTCGCCGCCTTCCTGGCCGTCTTGGCGGCGACGCTCGGCACCACCGTCGACGGTGCCGGCGACGCCGCGACCATCGGGCCGGACCGGCCGAGCGTGCTGGTCATCGGTGACAGCATCATCCTCGGAACGCACGGGAACATCGCCGCGAACCTTCCCGATTGGAACGTGGTGTTCGACGCGGCGGTGTCCCGGTCGACCGCGGACGGGCTCGACGTGCTGGCGGAGCACGGAACCGGTTTCTCGGTCGTGGTGGTCGCCCTCGGCGCGAACGACGGCGAGACGCCGGGCGTGTTCGCCCCCAGGGTCGCCGCGCTCCTCGATGCGCTCGCCGCGGTGCCGCACGTGGTCTGGCTGACGATCCACGAGGCCCGCCCGTACTACGCAGCGGCGAACGCGATCATCCGTGACCAGGTCGCCCGCCATCCCAACGCCATCGTCGGCGACTGGAACGCGGCGATCCGTGCGGGCGACGTCGGCGGTGACGGACTCCATCTGACCCAGCAGGGATCGGTCGACATGGCCGCCTGGGTGGCTGCGACCGTGCGGCTCGTGTCGGTGCCCACGACGACCACGACGACCACGACCGTGCCGGCGACGACCACGACGGCGCCACCGACGACCACCGCCCCAGCGACCACGACCTCGCCACCCACCGTCGTTCGTGCGGCGGGCGACCCGCCGTCGGACGCCTCGCAAGGCGAAGCGAATCGCCCGTGGATCATCGGAGGCCTGGTGGTGGCGGTCGTGGTCGCCGGCGTCGGTGCCGCCCTGGTCGTGCGCCGGCGACGGCGGTCGGCCGACCCCGAGATGTGATCGGGGTCACGCCCTATGCTGAGAGGCGGGGGAGGTCGCGAACAGCGAGGTCGCACACACATGGACGATGCCGAAGTCACCCACACCGAGATCGTCGAGCGGGTCGCGGCGGCCGAAGGCCTGCGCACCGAATCGGTGGTGCCTCTCGTCGACTCGACCACCGGTCACCCCGTCGGCGAGCTCGCGACGATCAGCGGGATGAACATCGACAAGTCGGTCGGTGTCGACCTGGAGTTCGAAGACGAGAGCGGCCCGTTGTGGACCAGGCAGTTCTACGTGTTCGCCCGGACCGTCTCGCTGGTGCCGCACCTGGCGATCGAATGGACCGGTCACCGGGTCGGCGCCGTCGAGCGGGTCGGGGTGCTCGCCGACCTGCTGCCTCGGATCGACCTGGCCGTCAACCTCGACTACGTCGACGAGGTGTACGGCCCGCTGACCGATGCGTTCGACGAGGCGCGGGGCATCGACGGCGTCGAGATCACCTCGGTCCCGCCTCGCCGGGCAACCGCGATGTCGCCCTGGCGATTGTCGGTCTCGGTGCCCAAAGACCAGGTCGTGGCCCTTGCGCCGCTGGTCGACCGGTACGTCACCCGGTGGATCGGCGTCAACAGTGGCGGCGTCGGTTCGCCGGTCGACCCACTCGCCAGCGACCAGTCACGGCTCGTCCAGCACGACCGTTTCCACCGCAACAGCCTGTTCGACCCGGCCTCGGACGCCGACTGGCGACGCATCGATCGGGTGCTGGGTCCCGACACCGCCGCCGAGTTGAGGCTCACATTGCGGAGTCAGCGTGAACGTTGAGATGCTGGTCCGGTGCAGTCCGCGAAGAAGGAGCCGAGATCGGTGAGCGGGGAGCTCTCGGTCGACGACGTGCTGGCGGCACCGCCGTCGATGGCGCGGATGATCGGGCGGGCGCTGATCCTGCGGTGTCCACGGTGCGGGTCCGGAGGGCAGTTCCGGCACTGGCTTCGCCGGGCCGAGCACTGTCCGGGGTGTGGGTACACCCTCGACCGTGAGCACGACTCGTTCTTCGGTGCCTATCTGCTCAACCTGTGCGTGTCGTTCGCGGCGCTCTTCGGTCTGCTGATCGCGTGCGTCGTCTTCGAAGCGGCGCAGAACCCGTTGCCCATGGGACCGGTCATCGGCGTCGGCCTGTTCATCGCCGTCGTGCTGCCGGTGCTGTTCTATCCGTTCTCGTTCACGCTGTGGGCGGTCGCCGACCTGCACAGCGACCCGTTGCGGCTCGGCGAGATCGTCGACGCCGCCGACAAGATCGAACAGGACCGCGCCGACGAAGCAGATGCCGTCGGCGTCGGCGCGTCATGGGGAGATGATCGAGGCCGCGGGCGATGAGCAGCGAATTCTCGGTCGCCGATGTGCTGGCGCCGGCGCCTTCGCTGTGGAGGATGATCGGTCGGGCGCTGGCGTTGCACTGCCCTCGCTGCGGCGCCGGACGGCTGTTCCGTCACTGGGTCCGCCGACGCGACCACTGTCCGGGGTGCGGCTACGCCATGGAACATCGACCCGACTTCTTCTTCGGGGCGTACATCCTCAACCTCATGATCACGCTTCTGGCGCTGTTCTTCGTGCTCGTGACCGTCGTGATCTTCGAGGCCGCCCGGGTCGAGCCGCCGGTGCTTCCGCTCATCATCGTCGGCGTCGCGTGCGCAACCGTGCTGCCCCTGTTCGCGTACCCGTACACGTTCACCCTGTGGGCCGTGGTCGACCTTCGCAGCGAACCCCTCGAACTGCAGGAGATCGCGGACGCGCTCGACACCCTCGACGCCGACCGAACCGACGAGGCGTCTCCGGTCGAGCACTCGCGCTGTTAGCTCGATGTCGAGCCCGGCCGAGGGTGAGGTGACCGGCGGAGCGCCAGGCGCGTCGGGCGACGTCGAGACGCGCTGTCCGGGCTGCGACGGGCGGATCGAGCCCGAATGGGCGGTCTGTGGCTGGTGCGGCAGGGAGATCGGGCCGACCACGCCCGGACACGACGAGCCCGCCGTTCCGGTAGCCGCGGGCCCCGCTCCCGATGCCCTCGAATCGGTGGAGCTGGCCCCGGGCAGCCTGCTGCTCGACCGGTACCGGATCGACGTGTTGCTGGGGCGGGGCGGCTTCGGGATCACCTACCGCGCCCGCGACACGCGATTGCACCGCGACGTGGCCATCAAGGAGCTGTTCCCCCCGGCGGCGATGCGACGCGGCGCGGTGGTCGCCGTGGCCGACGCCGACCGCGCGGCGTTCGAGACCGCACGCGTCCGTTTCCAACGGGAGGCCGCGAGCCTGGCGCGTTTCAATCATCCCGGCATCGTCCGGATCTTCGAGGTGTTCGAGGCGAACGACACCGCCTACCTCGTCATGGAGCTCATCGAGGGATCGTCGGTCGGCGAACTCCTGCAGGCGCGCGGTGAACCGTTCGAGGTCGACGACGTGCTCGACATGATCCTGCGGGTCGGCGGCGCGCTCGAGGCGGTCCACGACGCCGGGCTGTTGCACCGCGACATCAACCCGTCGAACCTCATGGTCGACGGATCCCGGCGGGTCGTGCTGATCGACTTCGGGCTCGCCCGACGGTTCGGTGACGACATCTCCGGGTCACTCACCCGGGCGGTGACCCCCGGCTACGCCCCACCCGAGCAGTACGCGGGAAGTGCGCGCAGTGGTCCGCCGTGCGACGTCTTCGGCCTGGCCGCGACCGCCTACAAGTTGCTCACCGGTTCGACCCCCACGAACGTCTTCGACCGTCAGGCGGGCGTCGAGCTCCCGGCTCCGGCGACCGTCCGGCCGGGGATCCCACCGATGATCTCCGCGGCGATCCTCGACGGGATGGAACTCGACCCGGGCCACCGTCCGGCGACGGCGGAGGCGTTCTTGAACCGTCTCGGTCTCCACGGTGCCAGTGTCTCCGGGCAGGTCGCGCTCACGAAGTCGTGGGAGGCCGGGCAGCAACGCGGTGATCCGACGGTCGTCCCCTTCGGTGGCCGGCCGGTCGCCGGCCCCGCCGTCGCCGACGCGGGCGGTGAGAACTGGCCGGGCGCGGCGTGGCCGCGGCACGAAGTCGAGTCGTCCCTCGGCCGCGGGGCCGCGGCTCACGAAGCGCCGCACGTGCCGGCCGCAGCCCCGGGTGGCGTGGGGGCGCCGCCGGCGGTCGCCGGTGGACCGGCCCCCGAAAGCCTTGCGGGGCAGGCGCCGTTCGCGCCATGGCACGACGGGTCGCCATCGGTGATCGGCCCGGGGGACGGCCGTCGCGGATGGGTCACCTGGCCGGTCGCTGGTGCGCTGGTCGTGCTGGCGTCGGCGTCACCGCTGATCCTGGCGGTCGTCATCGCGTTGATCGTCTTGCCGGTGTCGGCCACACTCGGCGACCTCGAGGTCCACCGGCACCGTCGCCGGATCGGCGCGCAACGGCGGAAGTGGCACGACGCCCGGGATTCGGTCGTCGGGCCGGTCCGCTACGTGCGGAACCTGCTCGTCGGTGCGGCGCGGGCGCTGCCCGCCGTCGCGCTCGTGGCGATCGGCTTCGCGGGCGAGCGCGTGCTCGACGACGCGACCATCGAGCCGATCTACCGGGATCTCGCGATCCGGCTGACGGGTGTCGCGTCCGCGCTTGTGCTGCTGGTTCCCGCGCGCCACGGGGGCAGAGGATTCCGCACCGATCTCGGGATCACGGCCTGGGCCTCGTGGGCGATGGAAGGTCGCCGCCGCCCGGGCACCCGGACGTTCGTGGTGTGGGTGGTCGCCGTGGCCGCCGCGGCGTTCGGAGCATGGCTCAGCCCCGAACTCTGGCCGCTCACCTGAGCGGCCGGAAGGTGGTCAGCTCCCGCGCTTGCCCGCGTTCGGCTTGGTGCCGTGGTTCGCCTTCTTCCGACGCGCGTTGATCTTCTTCTTGAGCGTCCGCTTCGACATGGGCTCCGATGCTACCGGCGCACCGGTGCGCCTCCCCAATGGCGGACGTGGGCTTCCTGCCCGGCGTCGACGCCGATGACCGGCCGTCGAGCGGTGGCCGGTACCGTTCTGGGCCATGGAGCGCTTCGGATTCGTGGGTCTGCCCAACGCGGGCAAGTCGTCGCTGTACAACGCGTTGGCCGGCGGCGGCGCGCTCGCCGCGCCCTACGCGTTCGCCACGACCGACCCGAACGTCGGGGTCGCGAAGGTGCCCGACGAGCGCCTCGACCGGCTGGCGGAGATGAGCGCGAGTCGCAAGGTCATTCCCGCGTCGGTGCAGTTCGTCGACATCGGTGGGCTGGTCGAAGGAGCGAGCCAGGGTGAGGGGCTCGGCAACCGGTTCCTGGGTGGGATCCGTGAGGCCGACGCGGTCGTGTACGTGTTGCGTGCGTTCGCGGACGGTGACGTCCCCGGCCCGTCCGACCCGCTGGAACACCTGCGCATTCTCGAGATCGAGCTGACCCTGGCCGACCTGGAGAGCGTCGAGTCCCAGATCACCAAGCGCACCAAGGCCGCGAAGCAGGACCCGGGACTCGCGGCCGAGGTCGCGGCGCTCGGAGCCGCCCAGGAACTGCTTGCCGAGGGCACCCCGCTCTACCGGTCGTCGCTGGGCGAGTCCGAGCGCGAGTTGCTGCGCGGGTACTTCCTGCTCACCAACAAGCCGGTGATGGCCGTGGTCAACGTCGGCGAGGACCAACTCGACGACATCGACGCCGTCGTCGCCCCGGTGATCGCCGAGCTGGCTGGTGCCGGCGAGGTGATCGGCATGTGCGTGCAGCTCGAAGCCGAGGCCGCCCAGTTCACGGGCGTCGAACGCACCGAGATGCTCGACGCACTCGGGCTCGGCGAGGGGGCGCTGCCCCGCTTCCTGCACACCGCGTACCACCTGTTGGGGCTGCGGACGTTCTTCACGACCGGTGAGAAGGAGTCGCGGGCGTGGACGTTCCGGGCCGGGTCGAAGGCGCCCCAGGCGGCCGGGGTGATCCACACCGACTTCGAGCGGGGCTTCATCCGGGCCGAGGTGATCGGCTGGGAAGAGCTGCTGGAAGCCGGCTCGTGGCACGCGGCCAGAGACGCCGGCACGCTGCGGGTCGAGGGCAAGGACTACGTGATGGCCGACGGCGACGTCGTGGAGTTCCGTTTCAACGTGTGACGGGCGCGTCTGATGCGGGGGTCGCGACTCACCCGGCAAGGTAAGGGGGAACGTGAGCCGTCCTGTCGGTCCGGCCTCGGCGGTGCTATCGTCACTGCTAGCAGACGAGGTGATCGGCGATGTCATCCGTCATCGTTCGCGGTCTCGATGATGCCGTGAAACAGCAGCTCGCCGCGCAGGCGAA
>JBDZVK010000444.1:0-1837 GCA_040255725.1 Actinomycetota bacterium | reverse complement strand
GAGGGTGGCCGGACCGTGGGCGCCGGCCGCGTCACCAAGATCCTCAAGTAGAAGAACGAAGGAATTCTCATGGCAAAGGCCTCTGACAAGCGCATCGCCGTCACCCTCGAGTGCCAGGTGTGCAAGCGCCGCAACTACATCACCACGAAGAACAAGGTGAACAACCGAGAACGCATCGAGATGAAGAAGTACTGTCGCTGGGATCGACAGCACACGATGCACAAAGAGACCCGCTGATCACGGTCGGCTGAACGGCCACGTCGGCTTCGAGCGGTGCCCCGCCCCGAGGACGCTCCGTGCGCGCTGACCGGCCCGGCGTGTCGGTGAGCCGGGATCGGACCCTGCTGGCCAGGGCCGAGATCGGCGTGCTCGTCGACGCTGCGCGGGCCGGCGATCGCGGCGCGTTCGACGAGCTGGTACGGCGCACCCACCGCGACACCTACACCCTCGCACTCCGCCTCGTCGGCGACCCCGACGATGCACGGGATGTCACCCAGGAGGCGTACCTGCGCGCCTTCCGCGGATTGAAGACGTTCCGCGGCGACGCCCAGTTCACGACCTGGCTGTACCGGATCACCGCGAACCGGGCCGCGACGCATCTGCGCCGGCGCATCCGGCACCGCCACGATCCTCTCACCGACGACCTGTGGGATCCCGATCCCGTCGCAGGTGGGCCGGCACAGGCCGAACTGCGTCACGAACTCGTCCAGGCACTCGATTCGCTCCCGCCCAAACTGCGGTCGGTCGTGGTGCTCCGGGACGTCTACGGCCTGCCGCATGCCGAGATCGCGAGCGAGCTCTCGATCTCGGAATCCGCGGCGAAGGTGCGCCTGCACCGGGCCCGCAAGAAGCTGCGAGAAGAACTCTTCGACGCGGCCGACGCCCGGACGTCCCCGCGGGCGGTCACCGAGGAGACGGTCCGTGCGGTGTGACACGGTCGACCGCCGGTTGTCGGCCAGCTTCGACGATCCCGCGGCCTTCGAAGGCGACCTCGAGGCGCACGTGGCCGAATGCCTGCGCTGTCAGGCGCAACTGGTCCGCTACCGACGGCTCCGGGCCGAACTCGCCAACCTGAAAAGGGGCTCGGCCGTCACCGACGACGACCTCCTGGACGACATCCTCGGCACGCTCGACGCCTCGGTGTGGGCCCGGTTCGTGGCGCGCCGCAGTCGACAGGCGCTCTGCGCACTGGTCGCCGCCGCGGGCGCCGCCGGCGCGGCCGGAGCGATCGTCGCAGTCGGTCGGGCCCGCAGCCGGCATCTCGCCGGATGAACGCCGACGGCGCCCCGATCCGCGGCCGTGCCCCGACTGAGGATCGCCTCGGGTCGGGTGCTAACGTTTGTGAGGGTCGACCCCCGAGGGCAGTAGCTCAACTGGTAGAGCACCGGTCTCCAAAACCGGCGGTTGGGGGTTCAAGTCCCTCCTGCCCTGCATCACACGTGGAGCGGTCGGTACCCCGCCGGGAACCTCCCACCCACGTTCGACAGCTGCCCACGCGGCACCCCTGAAAGCCATCGGAAGCAAGGACGCGATCGCCAGTGGCGATGAACCGAGAGACGAGACGGATGCTCCAGCGCCAGGGTTCCCTGGACGCCGACGGCAGCCCCGTCGCGTCTGCGAAAGCGAAGAAGCGGGCCTCCCCACAGGCCCCCAAGCAGAACAAGTCCGAACCGCGCCTCGGGCCGATCAAGTGGCTCCGCCGCTACGTGCGCGAGGTCATGGCCGAGTTCCGCAAGGTCGTGTTCCCGACCCGCGACGAAGTCCGGAACTACTCGATCATCGTCATCGTGTTCCTGGCCGTGATGATCACGATCATCGGCCTGCTCGATTTCGGTCT
>JBDZVK010000443.1:0-1838 GCA_040255725.1 Actinomycetota bacterium | reverse complement strand
GCGATCAGCGCCATGACGATGACCCCCATCGTCTTCTGCGCGTCCTGCACGCCGTGGGCGAGCGCCATCGCCCCGGCCGATACCACCTGGGCATGCCGGAACCGTCGATTGACCTTGTGCGCGTTGCTGTTGCGGAACGCCCACAGGATCCCGAGCATCACCACGTACGCGAGCGCGAGGCCCACGATCGGCGAGAAGATCATCGGCAGCACGACCTTGTCGAGCACCCCGGCCCATTCGACCGTTGCGGTCGCCGCGACGCCGGCTCCGACCAGCCCACCGACCATGGCATGGGTCGACGACGAGGGCAGACCGAACCACCAGGTGATCAGGTTCCAGGTGATCGCCCCGACTAGCGCGGAGAACACCACGATCAGCCCGCTGGATTCCGAGACCGTGCCGATCTCGATGATGCCCTTGCCGACCGTCTCGGCGACCCCTTCGGCGATGAACGCCCCGATCAGGTTGAGGATCGCCGCCATCGCCAGCGCGGTGCGGGGCTTGAGCGCCCGGGTGCCCACGGCCGTGGCGATCGCGTTCGCGGCGTCATGGAAGCCGTTGGTGTAGTCGAAGGCGAGCGCGATGACGACGATGGCTGCGAGGCCCGCGATCTCCATGGGTCAGCGCTTCATCGAGTCGCGGTCAGGCACCGGCCTGCTGGCACATCACGAGCGGTCAGGATTCCTTGATGGCGATCGCTTCGATGGTCTTCGCGATGCGTTCGAAGGCGTTGATCGCGTCTTCGAGGTCGTCGACGACCTCTTTGAGTTTGAGCACCTCCAGCGCCTTGTACCTGCCCGAGAACAGCTTCGCGAGCATCCGGCGGTGGATGTGGTCGGCGTCGGACTCCTTGGATTTCACCGCTTCCCAGTAGTCCGTCATCGACGCGACCTTGCGAAGACCGGGCATCGCCTCGGCGGTCAGGGCAGCGAGCTCCGCGATGATCTCGACCTGTTTGCGGATGCCCTTGGGCAACTCGCCGAGTTCGTAGAGCACCACGTGGTCGGAACCGGCGTCGACGAGATCGGCGACGTCGTCGAGGCTGACCGCGAGGGAGTAGATGTCCTCGTGGTCGAAGGGCGTCATGAAGCTGGTGTTGAGCCTCGTGGTGATCTCGTGGGTGATGTCGTCGCCGATGTGTTCACAGCGGTTGATCTCCTCGGCGAGTTCGTCCCGTCGATCGATGTCGTGCACGAACACCCGGAGCAGCTGCGCCGCGGTGTCGAGGTTCGCTGCTGCCTTCGTGAACAACTCGAAGAAGGCGTCGTCACGGGGTGAGAGCCGCACGGGGCCCGAGCCTAGTGGCGCGCTCGGTCATCGAATCCAGCCAGGGCGTTCACCGGCCCGTCACCGGGTCGACCCCGACGTGTCGGTCCTACGGCGTCGGGGGCGTGGTACCCAGCGCGACCTGGATCGCCACGGTCACCGATGCCGTCCCACCGGGGGCCACCGTCACCGGCTGGTACTGATCGACGATGTCGGTCGCCGGCCAGCCGTCGGGCAAGGCGCGGTGCGCGAAGTTCCAGTCCACGTAGTACGTCGTGCCGCCGACCACGATTCCGGTGTCGCCGATCCCTTGGAACGGTTGCTGGATGTCGACGTAGTACGACCCGGGCGCCACCCCGTTGAACGAGTAGGCCACATAGGTCTGGTTCGCCGGGAGTGAAACGGCCACCGACGCAACCGGCGTCGTGTTCCGGTCGGGCGACGCGAAGAGATGCGCGTACGCGGTCCCACTGGTGGGCAGATCGAACGGCGACGATGCCGACAGCGTGTGGCCGTCCATCAGGTTCATCCGCACGTTCACCGAGCCGGTCGTCGGACCGGCAACGGTCGTC
>JBDZVK010000084.1:0-9469 GCA_040255725.1 Actinomycetota bacterium | reverse complement strand
CGAAAGCCGTTGTGGCCCTTCGGGTCACCGTGGGTTCGAATCCCACACCCTCCGCCACCTGGGTTCCCGGCCCCTCCCGAGCAATCGGGGAGGGTCGGGAATCTGCTGGTTTTCAAGGGTTTTGTGAACTTTCGGGGTCAGCACGGGTCACGGTGGTTCAGAGTTGTGCGGGACCGTTGCTCTTTGCGTTGCTCTTTTTTATGGTTCGAAAGAGCAACGCCGCGTCGGGCGGTGTGGATGGTGAGGAGCAGCCTGGATGGGTCGAGCCAAACGAACCGGAAAGCGGGTCGTGGGCGTCAACGGTGCGGTGCACGTGGTGGGGAAGAACGCGAACGGACGCGGGTCGGTGTATTTCGACGCGGCGAACCGCACCTGGAAGGCGACCTGGTACGACCCGTCGGGCATGCGGCGGATCGTGAGCGCGAAGACCCGCGCCGCGGTCGAAGAGCGCCGTGACGCAATGCTCACCGATGGGGCGACCACGGTCGGGGCGGGCCGGTTGGGTGGCACACCTACCGTTGCGGATCTTGCGGATTACTGGTTGGAGAACGTCGCCCGACCGAACGTGAAACCCGGCACGTATGTAACGTACCGAAAGCAGACCGAGCGGATCCGTGAAGCGATCGGTGACGTGTTCGTTGCGGACCTCGATGTCGAGGTGGTCCGTCGGTTCATCGCACACCTGCGACGCGAGGTCGTCGACGACGACGGCACGGTTCGTCCCCGTTATGGCATCGCGGTGACACGCAACACCCGCACCCAACTGAGACAGATCGTCGCGGAGGCGATCGAGCTCGGTTATCTGTCGGGTGGGAATCCGGTCGACCGGGTTCGAGTGCCCCGAGCGACCGCCACAGAGCGCACCGACAAGCGCGCATTGACCCTCGATGAGGTGCACCGCCTGCTTGCCGTGTTGGACGGCACCCGTCGGTTGGATGCCGCGGTCGGGATCTTGTTCACCTGCGGGCTGCGAGCCTCGGAGGTGCTCGGGTTGGCTTGGGACGACATCGACCTCGAGGGTGCGACCGCAACGATTCGTCGTGGCGCAACGCACGTGACGGGCATCGGTGTGGTGATCGACACGCCCAAGACCATCACGACTCGTGGACTGGTGCATCTGACCCCCACCGTGGTCGACCTGCTCGCCGCACGCCGTGAAACCCAGGCAGAACAACGCGCCCTGCTCGGCGACGCGTGGCACACCCAACGCTACGAGGGTCGGATCATCGACCTGGTGTTCACCTCTGGTGACGGCCGTCCCGTACCTCGCCAGGCGCTGCATCGTGTCGCCCGTCAAGCCTGTGAACGCGCGGGGATCGACCCCGACCGGATCGGCACACATACCGCGCGTCGCAGCGTCGTATCCCTCGCCTATCAAGCAGGAATCGACATCGGGGATGTCGCCAGACTTGTCGGTCACGCCCAGACATCGACCACCGCCGGGTACCTCGTGGACCGTGGCAACCGCCCCAAACAGATCGCCCACAAAGTCGGCGACCTGCTCGACCCGAGCGGCGACTCCGACGACTGACAGGGGCGCCAGTGCGCCGCGTGTGGGTCGCAGTGTCGGTACTCACGATGAACGTTCGTCGCCCAGAGAGCATGTTGCAGGTTCGTGCGAGTGGGGCACGAATCGTGCGTGAAGCGAGCCTCTGGGGCACTTGATCGCGCCCGTGAGCGGGGTAGCAGTCGAGCTGTTTCCAGCACGGGATCAGGTCGTGATCGGTCGCGAAATCGTGCCCGCAGGAGACGTGTTGTGGGTGCGAAACAACGGCGGCAACGACCCCGAAACGGACCGAGAGGCGTTCGCGAAACGACACCGAGACCGTCGCGATTCGGTCGACTTCGATGCCCGTTGCGAACACCCGAATCCTCCGGTCGGGAACACCGATCGCATCGAACCGGAGGTTGGTGCCAGCGAGTAGGGCCTGCTCGTTCGCTTGTGAAACAAGCGAACGCTGTTCGGCGTAGACGCACAGTTCCTGCGCGGGCAGTCCGCGTGGCTCGCGTGGCAGGGATGAGCCGGTGGCGATGCGCGGTCGATGCAGCGTCCGCGCGCGGCACCGTGGCTGTTGTTGCGCGCGCCGCTCGAAGCAGATCGGGTGACGGTGTGGGCCCCGCCGACCCGCCGCGCTGCGGGTTGTATCGCACTCGGTCGGTCCGGTGGTTGTGCCACTGGTGAGGGCTTGGTGACCGTCGGCGGGTTTCCCGGCTCGGAACAACGACTCGAGGCCCCCCTGGAACGCTCGGGAACCGTTTGGGCCACCGCTTGCCCCATGTGGGAGGTGTACGAGTCCTTGTGGGTACTCGTGACCACCGAACAAGAGGAGCTCCATGATGAACATCCACGACACGTCCTCGTCGTCCCGCCCGGCTCCAAGGGCCAGGCCGGGTGGCTTGTTGGACACGCGAGAGTTGGCCGAGTTGCTGGGCTGTTCGATCTCGACGGTGAAACGTCAGGTCGCGGCCGGGGTGATCCCGGTGATCAAGATCGGACGCCTGGTGCGCTTCCGTCGAAGCGACGTGGCCGCGATGATCGACGCGCTCGCCGCAACCCCGGGCGAGTCGACCCGCCGGGATGAGGCAACCGCATCGTGAACGGGCATCCCGCCGGCGCCGGAGCCGGCAACCCATCGGGCCGCACCGCGCCTGGTCTCACCCTCGTCGGCACCGACTACAACGACACCGCTGCAGTGCCGCGACCGAACGTGCGTCGCATGGCCGACGTGACTCCCGAGAGGGTCGAGTGGCTGTGGCCCGGCCGGTTACCGATCGGCAAGCTGGTCGTCCTCGACGGTGACCCCGGCTGCGGCAAATCAACCCTCACCCTGGATCTGGCCGCGCACTTCAGCACCGCCACATGTCTCCCCGACGGTCACCAACCCGTCGAGCCGTGCAACGTCGTGTTGTTGTCGGCCGAAGACGGACCCCGCGACACAATCCGACCCCGCCTCGACGCCGCCCGCGCCGACCCGACTCGGGTGATCTTGTTCGAAGAGATCGTCGAGGCCGACCCGGAGTGTCCAGAACGTCTCCGGGGTCGCATGCCGAGACTCCCCGACGACATCAGCCACCTCGCCCAGGTCGTCCACAGCGAAGCGGCGAAGCTCGTGGTCGTCGACGTACTCGCGGCATTTCTCGCCGGACGAGTCGACGCGCACCGCGACCAGGACATTCGAGGCGCGCTCGCCCCGCTGGCACGCATGGCGGAGTCGACCCGGTGCTGTGTGATCGCGATCCGGCACCTCAACAAGTCCGGTGGCCCCAAAGCCCTCTACCGCGGTGGCGGATCGATCGGCATCATCGGCGCCGCACGCGTCGGGCTGATCGCTGGCACCGACCCCGACGACGAGGACCGGCGCATCCTCGCAGTCACCAAATCGAACCTGTCCGCGCCTGCCTCCTCGCTCGCCTACCGCGTCGTCGACGCACCAGAGTACGGCTGCGGGCGCATCCACTGGGAAGGCACCACCAACCACCACGCCGACGACCTCGTCGCCGACCGGTGGGACGATGACGACACCCGCGACGCCACCCAGGTACTCGCCCAAATCATCGCCGACGGCCCGCGCCCGGTCACCGAGATCATCAAGGAGATGAACAACGCCGGATTCTCCGTCGACCAAGCCAAACGCGCCAAGAAGCGCCTCGGCATGCGCAGCCGCAAAGTCGGCGCCCCCGGCGAACCCCAACACTGGGAATGGCTCCCCGCGGATTCAGGCGGCGTGTCTGCTCTGTGAACTGATGGCACCGTCGGCGCCGAAATGAACGTTGGCTGTGACGCGCGTCATTAACAAGAACTAACGAGTCGAACAGGCGTCAACACCGCCGACGTCGGTTTGCCCCGTCTCTGTCAACAGCGTCGGCGCTCGCGGGCAACGGTCCGATGACCGTCACAGGTGGATCGTAGGATGCAACGCATGTCAGTGTCAGCTTCGGATGCAGCTGTGCAGCTTACGCGAGAGGCGATCAGGGCCGCGATCGCCCGTTTCGCCGATGAGTTCGCTGACGCGGAGAGCGAACACGCCGAATCTCAGACGTTCTGGAACACGTTCTTCAGCTGCTTCGGCATCAACCGTCGAGCAGTCGCCGTGTTCGAGCACACGGCGAAGCGCCACTCGAAGGGCGGAGATGGGTGGATTGACCTTCTGTGGCCGGGCAACCTCGGGGTGGAACAGAAGTCGGCAGGAAAGAGCCTCGACGAGGCAATGGACCAGCTCTTGGACTATCTGCCGGACCTGCCCCACCAGGCCATGCCCAGGTTCCTTGTCGCGTGCGACTTTCAAACGTGGCTGGTTCGAGACCTCGAAACCGACACCGAGGTGAGGTTCGCGCTCTCCGAGCTGGTCGACCACCTCGACCTTTTCTGGTGGATCGCGGGTTACGCGAAACCCGACGGCCCGATCGCCGACGACGAGATTGCAGCCAACCTCGAAGCAACCGACCTCCTCGCCGCGGTGCACGACGCGATTCTCGCCTCCGGGTACGACCCTTCGCCCCTACGTGAATGGATGACTCGGATCCTGTTCTGCCTTTTCGCTGACGACGCCGGCATCTGGGACCGGCACACGTTCCATCACTACCTTCTGGCCCACACATCGGCCGACGGACACGACCTGGGCACAGCGATCCAACAAATCTTCAAGGTGCTCGATACGCCCCCCGAGAACCGCCCAGGGGGGTTGGACGAAGACCTCGCCGCTCTCACCTACGTCAACGGCGACTTGTTCGAGAACGACCTGTGGGCGATCAACGGCAGCCGGGAGATCCGAGACGCATTGCTGTCCGCGTGCGAGTTCGACTGGTCGGTGATCTCACCGACCATCTTCGGGTCGCTGTTCCAGAACGTGATGCAACCCGCGGAACGACGACAGCTCGGCGCGCACTACACGACCGAGCAGAATATACTTCGCACGATCAAGCCGCTCTTCCTCGATGACCTCGAGGAAGAGCTCGAAGCGGCAGGGGCCAACAAGAACGCGCTGGAGCGTTTCCACGACAAGCTCGCCTGCTTGACGTTTTTCGATCCGGCATGTGGCTGCGGAAACTTTCTGGTCGTCGCCTATCGCGAGATTAGACGTCTCGAAACCGAGACGCTCCGCCGACTGTCTGCGCGCAGGGGCACGACGGGTCAGCGGGTTGCAAGCCTCGACCTGCTGTGTCGAGTCCACGTCGACCAGTTCTACGGGATCGAGATCGAAGAGTTCCCCGCCCGCATCGCTCGCACAGCCCTCTACCTCGCCGACCACATCGCCAACCGGGACGTGTCCGCCGAGTTCGGCGAGCACTACCTGCGTTTCCCCATTCCAGCCTCACCTCACATCCACATCGACAACGCCCTCAGAACCGACTGGAACAAGATCCTCCCCGCAGACGAAGCCGACTACGTATTCGGGAACCCACCGTTCGTCGGGATGTCGTGGCTCGACGACAACCAACGTGACGACAATCGGATCGTCTTCTCAGAGCTGCCCAACGCTGGAAGCCGCACCGGTCGGCTCGACTACGTGGCGTGCTGGTACTCCAAGGCGCTCGATTACGGAAAGGATCGGCGTGTCCGCTTTGCGTTCGTGTCCACCAATTCGATCACCCAGGGCGATCAGGCACGGGCTCTCGGGCCGCTCGTGGGCCGCTTCGGGTTCAAGATCGTGTTCGCGCACCGCACGTTCGCTTGGGCATCCGAGGCGAGAGGACGAGCCCATGTGCACGTCGTCATCATCGGGTTCGCCCATCAACCGGCGGCCAAAGCCGGGAGGCTCTTCGACTACCCGGACCTCAACGGTGAACCGACCGAGATCGCTGCGAAGAACATCAACTGGTACCTGACCGACGCGCCAGATATTTACCCTGCGAAACGCACCGACCCGTGGATCAGCGGCCTGCCTGTCGCTTCCAAGGGCAGTCAGCCAACGGATGGAAAGCACCTACTCGTAACTGCGGACCAATACAACGAAGTCGCCGCGGATCCGATCGCGAAGAAGTACTTGCGGCCGTACCGACAGTCCAAAGAGTTTCTCCACGGAATCGATCGCTGGTGCCTCTGGCTCGTCGACGCCCCGCCACAGGACCTGCGAAACAGCCCCATTCTGCGGCAGCGCCTCGCAGAGGTCACGGCGTCACGGAAGGCGAGCAAAACCGCGTCGGTACGGGAGCAGGCCGCTACACCGTCGCTGTTCACCCAGATCCGTCAACCGTCTTGCGCCTACCTGGCATTTCCAGAGGTTTCAAGTAGCCGTCGGCGCATTGTTCCGGCTGCATATCTCGATTCGGATGTCATCGCCGGCAACAAGCTCATCGTGCTCCCCGATGCCCCGCTGTGGCTGTTCGGAATTCTCCAATCGCGGATGTGGGACGCATGGCTTCGCGGCATCGGCGGCTACCTCAAGTCCGATCCGAGCTTTTCCCCGGATCTCACCTACTGCACCTTCCCATTCCCCGAGTTCACCGACCGACAATGCGTCAGGATTGAGGCGGCGGCACAAGAGGTGCTGGATGCCCGAGCCGCCCAACCGGACGCGAGCCTCGCCGACCTCTACGACCCGATCGCCACCCCCGCCGACCTGTTGGCCGCGCATCGCGCGCTCGACAGGGCCGTCGACGCATCGATCACCCGTAAGAAGATCGAAACCGACGGCGACCGGCTCGCCGTGCTACTCGACCGCTACCAAGCGCTAGCTTCGGCAGCGGAATCGCCGACCTGAACACTGCCGTGCCTCGTGGGTAAGCGAGGGCCTCTCAGTCGAATCCTCCGGCCTGCTCGCAGTGCGGTGCTCCGACTATCGGGTCTCGCCTGGAGGCTCGGCACCTTTGGTGATCACGTCCATGCTCACCCAATCGCTCGGCGGCGGGGTATTACTGTCAGGGCGTGGCGCCGACGCGCCGTCCCCCTCACCCGCCGGACCCTCGATCGGACCAGCGTTCCCTTGTTCGTCTGAATCACCCATCCTCGCCCCCTTCACTTTCCGATTCAGCCCGCGCGGATCCCGAGGCCGTCAGTGCGTCCATGTCCAACCACGGAGGAGTGTCGTCGTCCCGCGGTGCATCTGACGAGTTGACCGCGGTCGGACCCGCGTCGGACTCTTCTACGTCGCGGTCGCTACTACCAGCCACAGAAGAAATCCTAGTTCGACGGGCACCAGGTACGCCGCCAACTTCAGCCGACGTGCGAGCTTGCGCGCACGTCGTTCGTTGTTCTCGAAGCCTTCCTGGTACCGGATCGCCAGCTCCCTGTAGACCGTCTTGAGGTCGCCGATGTTCCGGGCCGCTGTAGCGAGCTTTCTGGAGTCCTGGCCAACCTCCCAGCCGGCAATCCTCGGGGTCAGAACACTGAGGCAAACCCCCAACGAGATGACGTACGGAACTCCGCCAGCTGTCGCGATTGCCCATTCCCACCGGGAAAGACCCGCACGAAAGCCGAGACCTCCAAGGAACGCCGCAACCGCGGTGGCAGTCGCGGTGATCGCCTGGGCGCGGGACTGGAGAGTGTCCACGGCTCCGATCGGAAGTGGAAGCTTCCGGACTGACTCATTGAACGCCACTTCGAGGATGCGCAGCTCGACGTCGTCTCCATCCGCCCCCGGCGCAGGGATCTTCTCGTTCATTTGATCATCGATTCTGAACCTCGCGTAGCTGCACAGGACATCTTTGCCGAGATCAACCAGCCGGCATTGAAAATTGCCGATGATGTGTGCCTTCGAGTGCGTAGTCCGGGCTTGGAGCCAACCCCGACGGAGTCGGGGGCGGCAGTGTCACCGTCGCCGAGGGCGCGAGGCGACCCCAAGGGGGCGCGAAGGATGCGAAGAGTGTGGCTTTCGAGAGCCGCCCCCTTCACGCCCTTCACGCCCCCTTCGGGCGTGCGGATCCAGGTTTGGTCCGAGCGAGCCCGGGTTCGCGACCGCTGGAGGACGCAGCTCATGGCAGGCAGCGTTGACACCATGGGGACCCGTTACGACCTTGTCGAGTCGCATCGCGACGAGATTCGTGCCGCGGTCGCGCGGCGCCGGGGTACGTCGGTTGCCGTGTTCGGCTCGGTCGTACGAGGCGACGATGACGAATCCAGCGACATCGACCTTCTCGTCGACTTCGAAGACGGCAGCTCGCTGTTCGATCTGCTCCACCTCACCGAGGAGCTCGAAACGCTTCTCGGCCCCCCGGTCGACGTCGTCTCGGCCGGTGGGTTGAATGACCGCGACGGCCACATACGAAGCGAAGCTCTGCCCTGTGAGTCGGTACACCTGAAAAGGGGATGTCGATGAGTGCTCCCGAGCCCCAGCGTGTCGGGCTCAGCCGATCTGATGCCGAGTTAGGTCCATGGCTTCATGCAGAACGCGAAGAATCTGGACCTCGTTGCCCGACTCGCGAAAGAACAAAAGGTGCCGAGGCTTGGTGATCGGATGGGCGTCGGTACCGACGTGGTGTCGGCTCAGAGCGATGTGCCAGGAGCAGATGCCGTCTCCGAGTTCGGGGTATTCGCGGACGCCCGGGCGTGAGGGATCAGCCGCGATGTCATCGATCGCCGCGATGAGGAGTTCTTCGTAGCCGGTGCGGACCGCTGCGCCGAAGGTGTCCTGGGACCAGATGAGGATGCTCAGGATGTCGGCCGTCGCTGCGGGGGCGACGACAATGTCGTGGGTCACTTGGCCGACGCGTCGGCCAACCGTGCGGCTTGTTCTCCAAGGTCTTGGATGAACGGGCGGGTCCCGCCCGCTGGGATGCGGACACCACCGCCGGATTCGATGCCTTCGACCGCGGTGTCGATGGCGGCGCGCAATGCCCAAAGGCGTGAATCATCGTCGTCGATCGTCAGCAGGAGTCGTTGCGCGAGGTCAGCGCGTTCCACCGCGGTCAACGAGCGGGCGGTGTCGAAGATCTCGGTGACGTCGGGACCCATGGGACCATGCTACGCGTGCAACGGGCTCGGCGCGGTCCGAACGGTTCGGCCTGCCCGGCGTCGCTGCAACTCTCGCGGGGGTCACGAGGCCGCGACCTGGTGACCCGGAAATTTCCGGTTGCTCTTCGGGTTGCTCTTTCCAGACACCCACATAGCCGCTGACCTGGGCAAATGCCGACCGTGGCGGAATCCCACACCCTCCGCCAGCGAGATTCCCGGGGCCACCGGCACGAGCCGGGGCCCCGGGAATCGCCGCGTCCGGACGAACCGGGTCGGCGACCCGCCACGTTCGGACGGACACGCGCCGGTCCGGGGTGGTACGCTGCCCGACGCGGGTCAGCGGGCGGCGATTCGTGCGGAACGACAGCGGAAGTCACACAACCCATCAGATCACCCGAACCCCCGGGAGCGTCATGTCTCGAGACCGATCTCTGCGGCGCCTGCCGCGCCCCTCACTCGTCATGCTGGCCCTCCTCGCGCTCGCGAGCGCGAGCATCGCCTTCGTCCGGGCGTCAGCTCCGGCGTCAGCAGCGGACATCGCGAGCGCCGGGCCCCTCACCCTGGTCCAGACCACACCGG
>JBDZVK010000442.1:0-1841 GCA_040255725.1 Actinomycetota bacterium | reverse complement strand
CGACGGCGGCGACCACCACGAGCCACCCGGCGACCCTGCCCACCTCGCGCTCGGCACGGTGGTGCACGACACGCAGCGACACGACCGCGAGCAGCGTGCCCGTCCAGGCCGCGAACCCGAACTGCAGGATGTGGCGCCACAACGTCGAGCCGTCGACGAGATGCACGAGGTCGGTCACCAGGTACAGCGCGTTCGGCAGGAAGACGAGCCACACCACCCCGGCGATCAGCGCGACCATGCGACTGCCCCGCGACACGGCGACCGCGGCGACGAGCGGGATCCAGGCCAGGAACAGGTTCCAGACCAGGAATCGTGAGGTGAGGACGGGTACCCCGATGGGGTCGACCACGCCGAGCACCACGGTCAACGCGCTCGAGGCGATGAGCGAGCCGACGAGAACGACATCGCGGACGGTGACGGGCGCGTGCGTCATCTGTCCAAGTATGTCGACCGGATGGGACGGTGCCACCTGGACGGCATCGACGCGCCCCGGCCGGTCGGGCAGATGGGCATCCCGCGGGGAGCAACGGCGGCAGACCGTCGGTCACGGCGTGCGCGTGCGGCGGGCTGTCGTTCAGTCGTCGCCGCGCCGCAGGCGGATCGTGTGCATCCGGTTGGCGCGGCGCCACCCGGCGAGCGCCTCGCGTTGCGCGACCCGGTCGGGTTCGGGCGTGCCGTTTCGCCGTTGCCACCACAAAAGGGCGTCCTCGGCGTAGCTCACCCCCGCGATCGGACGACGGGCCCGGATGAGTTCGATCGCCGCGACGGGGTCGTGGCCGGCGGCGAGCAGCAGCGCGTACGCGCCCGACGGGCCCCGGTTGATCCCCATGTGGCAGTGGACGAGCAGGCCGGGCGCCGCGTCGCCGGGGCGCGGAGCGGCCACCTCGACGAGGTGGTCGAACCAGTCGCCGGGAACTCGCTGGCCGACGTCGTCGATGCCGTGGTGTTCGTAGCGGATCTGCGGCGCGTGCTCGGCGACGAAGGCCTCGTCGGACCATTCGACCCGACAGTCGATGATCACCCCGATCCCGACGGCGCACCATTCGGCGAGCACCTCGGGCAGCGTATGGTCATCGGGCAGGTCACCACCGGTCCACAACGTGTCGGTCAACCGGGTGATCCGCTGATTCGTGTCGCTCGATGGCGCGTCGGACGGCGCCGGTGCGCGATTCGTCGTCACACCTGGAGGATACGGCCCGCGGCAGGACACGTCGCGGCCGCGTTGTGTGCGCCGTCCACCCCGGGGAAGCGGTGGCATGTGGGCAGTTCCCCGGGCGCCGATTGGGGGCGGCCCACGATCACCGGCGCGGTCGCCTCGGTGTGGCATCGTTTCCAGCGCTCGGCAGGAGGTGCACGCCGTGCCCGCATGATCGTGTTGCTGGCGGCCGTCCTCGCCCTCGACAGCGCCGACAAAGGCGCGATCAGCGCCGTCGCGGTCGACGTGAAACGCGACCTGCGCATCGACAATGCGGGGCTCGGCCTGATCGTCACGGTCGTCTCGCTCGTCGGATTGGCGCTCACCTTTCCCGCCGGCGCGCTCGTCGACCGGGTTCGGCGGCTGCGGCTGCTCGCCGGCTCCATCGTGTTGTGGGCGGTCGCCATGGTCGCCTCGGCGACCGCGACGTCGTACACGTACCTGTTGTTCACGCGCATCGCGCTCGGGGCCGTCGTCGCGGCCGCCGGCCCCGGCGTGGCGTCGCTCACCGGCGATGTCTTCGCCGAGACCGAACGGGGCCGGATCTACGGGTACATCCTCACGGGAGAACTGGTGGGCACCGGCTTCGGGGTGCTGGTCGCGGGCGAAGTGACCGCGCTCACGTCGTGGCGGTGGTCGTTCGCGG
>JBDZVK010000441.1:0-1844 GCA_040255725.1 Actinomycetota bacterium | reverse complement strand
GGGCCACGGCCGGTCGCCGTCTCCGGGCGCATGGCGATGTAGCTGTAGTGGGCCACCCGGGTACGCGGAGGGAGTTGGGGTACCAGACCGTTGCGCTCGAGATGGTTCAGATAGTCGTCGGCGTTCCTGCCGAGGACGATCAGGTGTCGGGGTCGGCCCTGTTCGAGCTCGTAGCGCAGTACCGGCGCCCACCACTCGGCGACCTGCTTCTTGTATGCGGCCGACGTCCTGGCCCACTCGGTCACCACGTCTGCGGACTTGATGACGTCGGTCAACCAGCAGTTCCAACCACCCGCCCCGAATGGTTCGCCTGTCTTCAGGCCCGCCTCGACCAGGGCATGTCGCAACACCTCATCCCCACGGCTGGCCGACCACTGGGCCTCGGGAGTCGCGCCCGCGTCGAGCCGTCGAACCTGGTTGAGGCTGGGATTCTCGGCGATCAACCACACCGGTGCCATCGGATCGCCGAGACAACCCGTCAGCCAGGGATACTCGGCACGGTGATCGACCAGTTCCGGGTGTGCGCCGAACACCGAATCGATCTGACGCTCCAATTCCGCAGTGAACGTTTCGATCCATGCGGGGGCCACGTCACCGAGTCTTCCAGGCGCACCGGCCAGAGGTGGATCCGCCGGCGACCGTCCCTCGGTCGCGCAGCAGCACGTCATCGTGGTGAATAGGGGACCAGCGGTACGGTCGACCGCACATACAGGGGATGACGAGGCTGGCCGTTTCTGGTGAGACCGAGACAGTGCGCCTCATCCACGAGATGGGCGACATCCATACCGCGTCCCTGGAGCGCCCCCCGCCAACCCCACGCCACCAACGTCACGGCCGATTCCGCATTCGCCCAGGCGATCGTCTCGTCGGTGCGCGCCCCGACGATGTCGACCGATTCCGAAGCAACGACCAGATCGGCCGGATCGGTTGCTCGCCACGAGAACAGGTTGACGACGATCACCGCCGAAAGCTCGGCTTCCTGCGCCCGTCGAACGACCTTGTTCAACGTCGGCCTCGGCCGGCCCGACGTGTCGCCCGTGCTCGGGTTCAGACCGATCCAGCACATCGCCGGCCCGTCATCCCACCGGCGTTCATACCACCACCGATACCGTCCGTCATCGCTGTAGGCGTACGTGTCGTCGAAGTCGACCATGGGGTGCCGAGTTTCCCACGGAAGCCGGCGCAGACCTGCCTTTTTCCTCGAATTCAAGAAGGGAGTCACCGACACGGAGCTCCAGAAGGCGGCGGTGGCCTTCTCGAATGCGGACGGCGGGGTGATCCTGTGCGGCGTGGCCCCCGAGGGGCAGGTGCTCGGCGTCACGGCACCGGGCGAGCGGAGCAAGGACATCCACCAGGCGCTCCGGCACGTGCAGAATCCCGGTCGCTACGACCTCCACCAGTGATCAGGCCGCGGCCCAGGGCGCCGGGCACGGTGGGCACACCGGCGCTGCCCGCGGGCAGCGTCACGAACCCGCGATGGCCGCTTCGATCGCGGCGACGTCGATCTTGCGCATCTGCATCATCGCCTCGAAAGCCCGCTTCGCGGCGGCCCGGTCGGGGTCGGCCAACGCATCGAGCAGCACCCGCGGGGTGATCTGCCACGACACGCCCCATCGGTCTTTGCACCAGCCACAGACGCTCTCGGTGCCCTCGTTGCCCACGATCGCGTCCCACAACCGGTCGGTCTCGGCCTGGTCCTCGGTGGCGATCTGGAACGAGAACGCCTCGGACTGGGTGAACTCGGGCCCGCCGTTCAACCCGACACACGGAATGCCACACACCGTGAACTCCACGGTCAAAATGTCGCCCTCGGCGCTGGACGGATTGTCGCTCGGCGCGTGCAC
>JBDZVK010000083.1:0-9590 GCA_040255725.1 Actinomycetota bacterium | reverse complement strand
CTGCACCAGGTGACGATCGTGATGTCGGACCGGGGCATCCCCAAGGGCTTCCGCAACATGCACGGGTTCGGCTCCCACACCTACAGCTTCGTCAACGCCGACGGGGAGCGGCACTGGGTGAAGTTCCACCACGTCTGCCGGCAACCGATCGAGAACCTGACCGACCAGGAGGCGGCGGAGGTCGTCGCGCACGACCGCGAGAGTTCCCAGCGTGACCTCTTCGAGGCGATCGAACGCGGCGACTTCCCCAGGTGGAAGTTGTGCGTGCAGATCATGCCCGAGGCCGACGCCGCGACCTACCGGTTCCATCCGTTCGACCTGACCAAGGTGTGGTCGAAGAAGGACTACCCGCTGATCGAGGTGGGCGAATGGGAGTTGAACCGCAACCCCGACAACTACTTCGCCGACGTGGAGCAGGCCGCCTTCACCCCGGCCAACGTCGTGCCCGGCATCGGGTTCTCACCCGACAAGATGCTGCAGGGGCGGCTGTTCTCCTACGGCGACGCGCAGCGCTACCGCCTCGGCGTGAACCACCACGAGATCCCCGTGAACAGGCCGCGGTGCCCGGTGCACAGCTTCCACCGTGACGGGCAGATGCGCACCGACGGCAACCACGGTGGCACGCTGCACTACGAGCCGAACAGCGCCGGGCAGTGGGCCGAGCAGCCGGCCTTCGCCGAACCGCCGCTCGCGCTCGGCGACACGGCGGCCGACCGGTGGGACTTCCGGGCCGACGACGACGATTACTTCACCCAGCCCGGTGATCTGTTCCGTCTGATGGACGCGGGTGCCCGGCAGCGTCTGTGCGAGAACACCGCGCGCAATCTCGTCGGCGTTCCCGACGAGATCAAACAGCGGCACGTCGACCACTGCACGGAGGCCGACCCGGCCTACGGCCAGGGTGTCGCCGACGCGATCAGCCGCATCAACTGACCACGGCCGACCCAGGGGCGCCCCACCCTGGGCCACCCCACGCCCCGCACGTCCTCCGCCCGACCCCTGAGTCCCCGCGTCCCTGATCTCCTGCGAAATCTGCAGCAAAAAGCCGCCCACAGCGGCAGAACGCTCCAGATTTCATGGAAGCTCCTGACCCCCCTGCGAAATCTGCAGCAAAAAGCCGCCCACAGCGGCAGAACGCTGCAGATTTCGGAGGTGCCCCGGGCGGGACGGGGAGACGGTGCCCGATCACAAGCCCCGGTCGCGGGTTCGGGTCTCGGGTGTAAGGTCGCTCGACGACAAGGGGGTCCGGATCATGCGCTCGACTCGTACGCGTCGCACAACGCCACCCGTCGGCACCACACGGCCACTCGCGGCACGGCCCCTCGCCGTATTTGCCGTCGTCGCGGCGAGCGTGTTGGCCGGCGCTCCCGCGGCCACCGCGTCGACGTCGGCACCCTCCCAGACGCCGACGACGACACCGGACCCACCCGCGCTGCCCGCTGAACCGTCATGGTCGCCGCTGGTCGATCAACTCTACGCGTCGCTTCTCGGACGGCCGGCCGACCCGGGAGCCCGCACCTACTGGGGTGAGCTGCTCGGAGCGGACGGTTCCGGCACCGCCGCCGTGGCGGCCCGGGCCCACGGCGTGGCCGCGCGACTCGCGCATTCCCCCGAAGCCGCGACGCATGCCGTCACCGACACGTACCAGTCGTTGCTCGGCCGCGCCCCCGACGAAGGCGGGCTCGCGTACTGGTCGGCGAAGGTGGCCGCCGGGTCGGCCCTCGAGCGGGTCTGGGAGGCGATCGCCGCCACGCCCGAGTTCGCCGACCGATCGTCGGCCGATCAGGTCGACCGCGGCTACGCGCTCGTGCTCGATCGGGCACCCGAGTCCGCGGCCCGCTCCTTCTGGTCGGGCTGGGTCACCGCGCACGGTGCCCCCGCGCTGATCCGTGCCCTCGACCACAGCGGTGAGTACGCACACCGGGTAGTGGTGTCGTCGTTCTCCAAGGTGCTGCACCGCACCCCCGACGGCGGCGGCCTGGGCTACTGGTCGAACCAGGTCACCTCGGGCGTTTCCGACGCGCTCTCGCTCGTCGCGGCTCTCGCGGGCACTGCCGAGACGGTCGACTACGGCTGCGACCCGACCGCGGGGGGACGTTGCCTGCTGCCCTTCCCGAACGACCGCTACACCCGCGCCGACGCCGCCACGGCCACCGGACGACGGGTCGACCTGAAGCCCTCGTTCACGCCCGCGAACGTCGGCGGCGTGCCCATCGACACCCAACAGATCAACCGGAGCGACGGCTTCAGCCCCGGCGCCCCGGCGATCGTCCAGGTGCCCGGACTCGATCTGACCAGGACCGCGGGCACGCCGACCGTCGACGAACCGTCGCGATCGCTCGACCCCGACTCGCCGGTCGTCGTGTTCGACGCCGCGACCGGTGAGCAGTGGCCGGTCTGGGCCGAGTTGGACCAGGTCGACCCCGGCACGCCGAACCCCGTGCTCTTCGTGCGGCCCCAGACCAACTACGTCGAGGGCCACACCTACGTGGTGGCGCTCCGCAATCTGAAGGACGCCAACGGCGACACCATTGCGGCGACCCCCACCTTCCAGGCCTACCTGGACGGCACCGACCTCCCCCAGGTCGCCGGTTTCGACGACCACAAGGCCGCAACCGACCACACCCTCGACCAACTCGCCTCCTGGGGCGTGGCACGCAACAGCCTGTACCTGGCCTGGCAGTTCACGGTCGCCTCCACGGCGAACATCACCGGTCGGCTCGTGCACATCCGTGACGACGCCTTCCACCGACTCGGCGGCGACGGAGGGCTCACGAACGACGCGGCGCCCGACTTCACGGTGACCTCGGTCGACGACGACACCGACTGGCCCGGGGTCGCCCGTGACGTGCTCGGCACCTTCCAGGTACCCAGCTACCTCACCGGCGACGGCGGCCCCGGTTCGGTGTTCGACACGGGCCCCGACGGACTGCCGCGGTATTCGGGTCACGACTACACCGCGAACTTCCGGTGCATCATCGGTGACGGCGCCCTCACGAACCCGGGCGTGCCGAGCGTGTACGGCCACGGGTTGTTCGGCACCGAGAACGAGGTCCGCTCCGATTCCCAGCGCGCCATGGTCGCCCGGTTCGGCCGGGTCTACTGCGCGACCGACGAGATCGGCATGTCCGATGCCGACGAGGTGCCCTCGATCGCGATCCTCCAGAACCTGTCGTTGTTCCCCCGACTCGTCGACCGGCTGCAGCAGGGGGTGGTGAACGAGTTGTTCCTCGCCCGGCTGTTGAACAGTCCCGACGGGTTCGCGACCGACCCGGCCTTCCAGAACGCCGAGGGCGCCCCGGTGATCGAGCCGCACGCGGTCACCTACGACGGCAACAGCCAGGGCGGCATCCTGGGCGGGGTGTTGACCGCGGTGTCCACCGACATCACCCGCTCCGTGCTCGGCACGACCGGCACCGACTACGCCACCCTGATGGACCGCAGCACCGACTTCGCCCCGTTCTTCGCGGTGCTGAACGGCAGCTATCCCGCCCGCATCGACCAGACGATCGCGCTCGATCTGATCCAGATGCAGTGGGACCGTGCCGAACCCAACGGCTACGCGGGGCACATCGTCGACTCCATGCTCCCCGACACGCCCGCCCACAAGGTGCTGATGCTGCTCGCCTACGGCGACCACCAGGTCACCAACTGGGCAGGCGACGTGGAGGCCCGGACGATCGGGCGCAACGGCAACTTCTTCGCCGAGTGCCCCAAGGTCGGCGACGACCGGACCGTCGGCGAGTGGCCGCTGTGGAACGTCCCGTGCGTCGAGGCGTACCCCTTCGACGGATCGGCGGTGGTCTACAACGACACCGGTTCGGACCCCAACCCGTTCGGCAACATCCCACCGGTCGAAGACGACCCGAACCGACCCGTGGCGACCCACGACCCGCACAACGACCCGCAGAACACGCCGGCGATCCAGGACCAGAAGGACGGTTTTCTGCGCAACGGCGGAGCGATCGTCGACACGTGCGCCCCGGGAACGTGCCGTTTCCCGCCGCCCGACTGAACGCGACCGCGCCGATCGGTCGAACGGGCCGATCGGGTCGGCCGGCCCGGCGGTGCCGGGTCGGGGTCAGAGCGTCCCGTAGACGCGTACGAGGTAGTAGTACAGATCGGCGCGGCTGTAGCAGGTGGGGCGCTGCCAGGCGGGTCGTGGCGCGCAGTCGGCGTCCATGTCGGCCCTGAACATCGAGTCGAGTCGGCTGCGGGTCCCCTCCGGGTCGGGCACGAGCCCGCCGGCCTCGAAGCGTTTGTAGTTGCGGTACGCGAAGTCGTGGTGCCAGCACGCGGCGGTGAAGTCGAAGGTGGCGCCCGTGTCGTTCAGATGGTCGGGCAGGAACCAGTTGGAGCACCCGTCGGAGGAGAAGTCGAGTCCCGGGTGCTGGGCGCGGAACGTCGCGCTCGACGCCTGCGCCTCGAAGGTTTTGGCGCTCTCGTGGAGCAGCCGGTCGACGGTGTCCTTCTGTTGTTGCAGGGGCGGCACGCACGCGGTGAGCGCCAACACCAAAGCGGCGACCCCGGCGGTGAGCGGAACGAGGCGTCGCATGTGGTTCCTGTGCCCGGAATGTGCCACCGTCAAACCTCCCCCGTCCCTCTCCGACGGACGCCGAATGATCGCCTGGCGAGGGAGGGTACGAGCCGATCAGGCGGCTGTCAAGGGGTAGCCGACCTCGGCGAGGTACAGGCCCTCCGACGGTGCGAGCCGACCCGCGTTCGCCCGGTCGCCCGACGCGATGATCGCCGTCAATTCGCCGGCGCTGCGGCGACCCAGACCCACCTCGACCATCGTGCCGACGATCGAACGGACCATCTGGTGACAGAACGACGACGCGGTGATCGTGAACACCAATGCACCGGGGTCGCCGGCTGTCCAAGCCGCGGTGAGCACCCGGCGGCGCAGCGGGGCCGGGCTGCCGTCGGCACGCGTGGCGGCACGGCAGAAGGCCGAGAAGTCGTGCTCGCCGATGAACGGGTCACACGCGAGACGCAGCAGGGCGAGGTCGAGGGGTGCCGCGACGTGCCAGGCACGACCGGCCCGGAACGGATCGGGTTCGGCATGGTTCCACACCACGTACCGATACGTCCGCGAGATCGCCGAGAAGCGGGCGTCGAAGGTGTCGGCCACCACCACGGGGTCGCGCACCGCGACCTGCGGTCCGACGATGCGGTTCACGCGGCGCGCGAGTTCGCCGAGGTCGGTGCCCTCGGCGACGTCGAAGGAGACGACCTGACCGATCGCGTGGACGCCCTTGTCGGTGCGACCCGCGCAGCTCAGCGCGACCGGTTCGTCGAGGCGCAGCACACGCCGGATCGCGTCGGCCAGGTCACCGGCGACGGTGCGGACGCCCTCGTTCGCGGCGAACCCGTGGAACCCGCTCCCGTCGTAGGCGACGGTCAACCGGATCCGCACGCGTCCGACCCGATCGCTCGACTGGCCCGCATCGTGGCCCGCTGGGACTCAGACCAGTTCGATGCGCGCCATCGGGGCGTTGTCGCCGTGGCGTGGACCCAGCTTGAGGATCCGGGTGTAGCCGCCGGCGCGGTCCGCGTAGCGCGGGCCGAGTTCCTCGAACAGCTTGGCGGTCACCTCGGCGTCACCAAGGAACGACAGCACCTGGCGGTGGTTGTGCAGCCCACCCTTGCGGGCCTTGGTGATCATCTTCTCGGCCACGGGTCGCACCGCCTTGGCCTTGGCCTCGGTGGTCACGATGCCCTCGGCGGCGACGAGCGACGCGACGAGATTCGCCAGCATCAGCCGCTGGTGCTGGGAGCTGCCGCCCAAACGGCGCCCCTTCTTGGGAGTGGCAGGCATTTCCGTTCAGCCCCTTCCGCTCGGACGGAGCGTGAGGCCCCGCTCATCCAGTTTCGCCTTGACCTCGTCGAGCGACTTCTGGCCGAAGTTGGTCAGGGCGAGCAGGTCGTCCTCGGACTTCGACAGCAGCTCGCCGATCGTGTTGATCATGCCGCGCTTGAGGCAGTTGCGGGGACGCTCGGACAGGTCGAGGTCCTCGATGAGCAACTCGAGGTCGGGCGAGGTGAGCGCCGGGCTGGGCGATTCGGCCAACTCGAGACCTTCGGGCTCGTCGGCCATGTTGGCGACCAGTTCGGCCAGGTTGCGCAGCGTCGCCCCGGCCGACGCCAGCGCGTCGCGGGGTGAGATCGACCCGTCGGTCTCGACGTCGAGCACCAGACGGTCGTACTCGGTCGACTGTTCGACCTGGGTCGGCTCGACCAGGAACGTGACTCGACGAACCGGGGAGTACACCGAGTCGATCGGGATCACGCCGATGGTCTCGTTGCCGTTCGCGTGTTCGGCCGACACGTAGCCGCAGCCACGCTCGACGGTCAGGTCGATGGCCAGGCGGCCCTTGTCGTTGACGGTCGCAAGGTGCAGCTCGGGGTTGAGCACCTCGACGTCGGCGGTGACGGCGATGTCACCCGCGGTGACCTCGGCGGGCCCGCGGACGTCGAGGCGCACCGTCACCGGCTCGTCGGCGACGCTGGTGAGCACGACGTCCTTGAGGTTCAAGATGATGTCGGTGACGTCCTCGACGACGCCGGGCACCGTGGTGAATTCGTGCAGCGCGTCGTCGAAACGGACCTCGGTGATGGCCGCGCCCGGGATGGACGACAGAAGGGTCCTGCGAAGAGAGTTACCGATCGTGTGGCCGAAGCCCGGCTCCAGCGGGCTGATCGAGAATCGCTGCCGATGGTTGTCTTCTTCACCGATCGGCTCGATCGTCGGGCGTTGGATGACCAGCATGCGTTGCTCCAGGGAAGCGTCGTTTCGGATGAGGATGTCGAATGCGAAAGCGGGAGCCGGGGAGCTCCCGAGATGAGGACTACTTGGAGTAGAGCTCGATGATGAGTTGTTCGCGCACCGGCACGTCGATCTGTGCCCGGGTGGGCACCTCGGCCACGGTCACCTCGAAGCCGCCGTCGGAGGTCTCGAGCCAGGCCGGGGTGATCCGGTCGAGGGTGTCCATGTTGTGCCGGATGACGATCAGCTCACGCTTGTTGTCACGGAGCGAGATGCGGTCACCTTTGCGGGCCCGGTACGAGGGGATGTCGAGGCGGGAACCGTTCACGTTCACCAGACCGTGGTTCACGAACTGGCGGGCCTGGGGGCGGGTCGCCGCCCATCCGGCGCGGAAGACGATGTTGTCGAGGCGCAGCTCCAGCATGGCGAGCAGGTTCTCACCGGTCACGCCCTTGGCCCGGTTGGCCTCTTTGTACAGGTTGACGAACTGCTTCTCGAGCACGCCGTAGATGTACTTGGCCTTCTGCTTCTCCTGAAGCTGGATCTGGTATTCCGACGGCTGCCGGCGACGCGCCCGACCGTGTTCACCCGGCGGGTACGGTCGACGGTCGAGTGCGCGGTCGCCCTTGGGGTTCTCGAACACGTTGATGTTGAGACGACGGGAGATCTTGACCTTGGGTCCGGTGTAACGAGCCATTTCTCGAGCTCCTCTCTCAGACCCGGCGCCGCTTCGGCGGACGGCAGCCGTTGTGCGGGATGGGGGTCACGTCCTTGATGCCGGTCACTTCGATGCCGGTGTTCTGCAACGAGCGGATCGCGGTCTCACGGCCCGAACCCGGGCCCTTGACCAGCACGTCGACCTTGCGGACCCCGTGCTCCATGGCGCGGCGGGCGCACTGCTCGGCAGCGGTCTGCGCCGCGTACGGCGTCGACTTGCGGGACCCCTTGAATCCGGAGCTCCCGGCCGACGACCAGGCCAGCACGTTGCCCTGCTGGTCGGTGATGCACACGATCGTGTTGTTGAACGAGCTCTTGATGTGGGCGATCCCGTAGGAGACGTTCTTGCGTTCCCGCTTGCGGGGGCGACGCCCCTGTGCACCTGACTTCGGCATTACTTGGTCACCTTCTTCTTGCCGGCGATGGTCTTCTTGGGACCTTTGCGGGTGCGGGCGTTGGTGTGGGTGCGCTGGCCACGCACGGGCAGGCCCTTGCGGTGCCGCAGGCCCTGGTAGCAGCCGATCTCCATCTTGCGCTTGATGTCCTGCTGGGTGTCGCGCTTGAGGTCACCTTCGACCTTGATGTTCTCGTCCACGTAGACGCGGATCCGGTTGACCTCGTCGTCGGTGAGGTCACGGACACGGGTCGATTCGTCGATGCCCACCCCGGCGCAGATCTGCGAGCTGAGGGTCGGGCCGATGCCGTAGATGTAGGTGAGCGAGACGACGAGGCGCTTCTCGCGGGGGATGTCGACGCCGGCAATACGTGCCATGGGCTTTCAGAACCTCTCGTTCGGGGCGGTGACGGACACGTACTTTCAGCCCTGACGCTGCTTGTGCCGTGGGTTTTCGCAGATGACTCGGACGCGGCCGTGCCGACGAATGAGCTTGCACTTGTCACACATCTTGGTGACGCTGGGACGGACCTTCATGCGGTGGACCTTGTTCGTCGAAGTGTCGGGCTGCCGGAGCAGGCGATCACTTGTAGCGGTACGTGATACGACCCCGGGCGAGGTCGTACGGGGTGAGTTCCACCTGGACCCGGTCGCCGGGCAGGATGCGGATGTAGTTCATGCGCATCTTTCCCGAAATATGGGCGAGAACCTCATGACCGTTCTCGAATTCCACCCGGAACATGGCGTTCGGGAGGGATTCGACGACGGTTCCTTCGAGAAGAATCGCGTTCTCTTTGGGCTTGGGCAGCGGGAGGCTCCAGGTCGAGTTCGGACAGGCCGACCTCACGGCGCGGCGCAGCACGGAGCTACGGACACACCACGGGCCGACTCAGCACGTTATCGCGCGACGTCGTCGCATCCAATTCCGAACGGCACGACTCGATCAGCCGCTCACAGAGCGGATCGGTCGCCTGGCGACGTGAACTGTCGGTTGGCCGGTCGACCCCCGAAGGGTGTGCGGCCCGTGCGCCACGATAGCCCACCGGTCAAGCCGTGCGCGGTTCATCGGCGCGGCGTCGGCCGATCGCGCCGGCCGCCTGGTCTCTTCTGCGGATGCGGTCCTCAGGCGAGTGCGCTGGCCCGTCGGGTCACCCGACATCACGTCTTTGCACCGATGACCACGCCGTCGGGGTGTCGACGGTGCAGAGAACGATCCGAGCCCGGCTGTCACCGGCGTTGGCTAGGTTGCAGGGCAGCTTTCTTCTGGAGACGTCGGAGGGATCTCGGTGGCGGACAGCCTCCTCACCAACCCGATTCTGCACTCACCGTTCGATGCACCGAGCGCGCACTTCGTGCTGGGCCCGGACGGCCCGACGGGCGAGATTGCGGTCGGGCGTCGTCCGTCGACGTCGTGGGTGCCGGTGCCGCCGTCCCGCAAAGGCAAGCAGGCCAGGGCCGCGGTCGACGCGGCCCAGTATGCGGCATCGGCCGATCAGGGCGAACAGCAGTCCCTCGAGTTGGCGGGAACGAACGAGCGCGTCGAGACGAACACGTTGATCAACGACATCCGCCAACGGGTCGAGCTGTGGCGCGCGCACAACTACGACGGCGTGACGCCGACGAGCCGCAAGCTGCTCGAGCACTGGGCCGCACGCCCGCCGGTGCGCGAGACGCCCGTGTGGTGGTGCCAGCGGGAGGCGGCCGAAACGG
>JBDZVK010000440.1:0-1869 GCA_040255725.1 Actinomycetota bacterium | reverse complement strand
GTCTTCGCCTCGGCGAGCGAACGGGCCGCCGTCGACGGCGCCCAGCCGAGCTCGTCGGCGACACGCAGGATGCGGGCACGGGGCTCGTCGGAGACGCCCTTGCGCCCGTTGAGCGCGAACGACACGGCGCCGATCGACACCCCGGCGCGCTCGGCGATGTCGGAGATGGTGACCCGCCCGGTGCCCCCACGTCGCCCAGTGCTCACACGGGAACGATAGCCCGGCGCTCGCCCGCGGGGCGCCGGTTTCGAGACAGAGGAGACTGGCGGGGCGGGTCTGGTTGCTGGTGTGACTTGTTTAGAGACTGGCCTTGTGCCTTGACGCGAAGTGTCGGCTGGTGGTCGAGGCCCGTGTGACGTGGGTGCTGCGTCGGTGTCGAGCAGGGGTCTGACTTCATAGGACCGTGATCCTCGAAGCGATGAGTCTGACCTCTGTCGTGTCGACCCCTGCTCGACGATCCCGACGGACGTGCCCTGCGTTTAGTCAGAGCGAGTCAAGTCACGAAGGGACGTCATCACTGTGACTCTTGTTGCCCAGAACACGCAACCTCAGATCGTTGTCGCGGGGGTAGACACTCATGCAGATACCCATGTCGTGGCGGTGCTCACGATGGCGGGTCAGCTGCTGGATGCGGCTCGATTCGCCGCCGACAGTGCCGGCTATGCGGCGCTGACGGCGTTCGTGGCCTCGTTCGGGGTGATCGACCGGATCGGGGTCGAAGTCACCGGAGCGTATGGCGCCGGGCTGACCCGGTATCTTCGGGCGGCCGGGATCGAGGTTCTCGAGGTTGATATCCCGCACCCGCACCGCCGGGCACGATCCGGGAAGGACGACTTCATCGATGCGGAAGAAGCCGCCCGGAAGGTCCTCGCCGGCGTCGCCACCACGATCCCGAAGGACACTACCGGACCGGTCGAGGCGATCCGGGTGCTGAAAGTCGCCCGGGACGGGGCGGTGAAGGCCCGCACCGCGGCCCTGCAGCAGGGCCGCGACCTGCTGGTCACCGCTCCCGCCGAGATCCGCGAGGCTGTCACCGGAAAGGGGCTCGCGACCCGGCTGCGGCACTTCCTGCACACCAACCCCGACCCCGCCCGCATCCACGAACCGGGCACCGCAGTCACGATCGCACTCCGCGCAATCGCTCACCGCGTCGCCGACCTCGACGCCGAGATCACCGAGCTGGACCGGCACCTGGACACCCTCACAACCCAGCACGCCCCGACCCTCCGCGCCCTGCCGCAAGTCGGCCCCCAAGCGGCCGCGCAGCTGCTCATCACCGCCGGCACAATCCAGAACCGGATCCCAAGCGAGGCAGCACTGGCGCGACTCACCGGCGTCGCACCCATCCCGATCGCGTCAGGGAAAACCCACCGGCACCGGCTCCACCGCGGCGGCGACCGGCAAGCCAACCGCACCATCCACCTCATCGCCGTCGGACGACTGCGCTACGACCCCCGCAGCCGCGCCTACCGCGACCGACGCACCCAAGACGGACTCTCCAAAAAAGACATCATCCGCTGCCTCAAGCGCTACCTCTGCCGCGAGATCCACCAAGCCCTCAAAACCGACCTCGGCTGGACTTGACATCTATAGGACCTTCGCGTCCGCTGCGCGGTCGCTCCTCAACCAGCTCAACGGTCACGACCCTGCGACAATGGGGGGATGAGCATCTCCACCCCCCAGGCCGTCCTTCCGTTCAAGGTCGCCGACCTCTCGCTCGCCGAAGCGGGACGTCACCAGATCCGCCTCGCCGAGAACGAGATGCCAGGCCTCATGGCGCTCCGTGAGGAGTACGGCCCGACGCAGCCGCTCGCGGGTGCCCGCATCGCCGGCTCCCTGCACATGACCGTGCAGACCGCGGTGCTCATC
>JBDZVK010000439.1:0-1882 GCA_040255725.1 Actinomycetota bacterium | reverse complement strand
CAACCGGGTCGTCGTGGGTGGCCACGACGTGCCCGACGACAAGATCCGGGGGCGCTTCCGACGCCTGTGGCCGCTCGTGCAGCGCGCCATTGCGATCGCCGACCGTGCGGTCGTCTACGACAACACCCGAGCGGCACGGCCGTTCCGCGTCGTTGCCGAGTACGCCCGCGGTGTGCCCATCGGCGCGGTCGACTGGCCGTCATGGACACCCGTCGAGTTGTTGCGGCAAACCTGATCGACGCACCGACCGACCCACCGGCCAGGCCGGGCTCAGCGCCTTCCGGCGCGGGGCGCCGCCGCCCGGATCATCTCCCGGCGCGTCGCGCCCAAGCGGTGAGGAGCGCCCCCGTCGCAACCGCGCACATCACGGGGACCATCCAGATCCACGCATCTTCAACGGAGGCAAGGGAGGCGTCGGAAACCAGATCTTCGCCGGGGTTATCGTCGTGTCGTGCGTTTCGGTCGCGATTCGGTCGGCGGTCGCCTTCACCATTCGCGCATCGGAGGCTGGATTGTGTACGCGCACACTCGTTCGATCGAGAAGCTATCGGTGGAGCGAGATCGCGAAACTCGAAGTGTGCAGAGGTTCGGTTGGTCAAATGGCGTGGACTCGAAAGGTCTTCACCGTCACAACGTCGGATGGGAACAAGCGCTGGTTCAAGGACCTCAATACGCGGCCCAAGGCTATTGATCTGGACGACTTCGTCGAGGCGCTGAATGGTGAACTCGCTCGCTTCCGATTTATCGAGCCACCTGAGATCTCCAAGGAAGAGCCTCTCGTCGGTTGGAATCAAGCGTAGGTGGATCGGTTCTCTCGGCGTCGACGCTCCGGTCGGCCGTCGGATGCTGCCGTCGCATGGACGACGGGAACTTACACCATGGGTCAGCGGGTAATGGCCCATCCACGCTCGTTCTTCACATTCGTCGCCCTGCTCGAAGTTCCCAGCATCTTCAGAGGCGCTATCAATGGGACGAGATCACGAACCTCGCTGTCATTATCGCCCCGGTCAACCAGACGTCGGACGTGGCTGGTTCGCCGGCGCGTGGCGCGCGCGAACTTCGTGCCCGTACGTGCCTCGCTCGATAGCCACGGAGGCGATGATCGAGATCTGATCAGGCGGGGCGGATCTGACGGATGGTGTCCGAGTTACCCCAGCCGGTGTCAGCGGTGAGGGCGACTTCTCGCTCCCGTGACGCAAGCGCGAGGCACAGACGGTCAGCGAGCGAGAGCCCCTCGCCGCGCTGCCATCGCAGTGCAGCCCACTCCGCATCATCAACCGTGACCGGTTCAAGCTCGAGGTGGAAACTCACCAGCAGCGCCCGAACGAGATCCCAGTCCTTTCCTGCCGCGCGAATCTTTTGCGCGACCTCCGACCAGTTCGCGGTGCTGCAACGGGCACCGCGTTCCAATTCCTGCTCGACGACGTCCGCGCCCGTCTCGCCCTGGGCGAATGCAAGCAGCGCGGACGCATCGATCACCACGGTCACGGTCGTTCTTCCTGCTCGGCATTGCGGCGGCGATCGGCCAGGAGCTGCGTCACCAGATCGGTGCCGTCGAGCTCGGCTCTGACGCGCTGCTTGAGTTGGTCACGGGTGAGCAACACCAGGCCATCCGGTGTGTCGAGGAGGACGAGTTCCGTTCCCGGCGTGAGCCCGGCCTGCTCGCGCACCTCCGCCGGAACGACGAGCCGACCGCGGTCTCCCACAACGACCTGGTACGTCCCACTCATGGATCGATTGTACCACGCATCGTTCCGTCCGACCGCCGTATGCCGCCGCTGCATGGACGACGATGAGTTTGTACTACGCATTCGCCGGGGACGGTTCAACCGACCGCCCCCGCATTCGTCGCAGTTGCCGACCTGCAACGCTTCATCGCCGA
>JBDZVK010000082.1:8386-9719 GCA_040255725.1 Actinomycetota bacterium | reverse complement strand
GCGGCCGCCGGGATGACGTTCGGGGTGTCGTCGAGCCTGATCAAGACCTTCTCGGGTCTGGTGGCGAACGAGGGTCTCGGCCTGTTCGGCCACTGGGAGCCCTACGTGCTCGCCGGGGTCGTGTCGGTGGGGTTCCTGATCATGCAGAGCGCGTTCCAGGCCGGTGACCTGCGCTCGGCGCTGCCCGCGATCGAGCTGGGCGAACCGGTGGTCGCCGTGTTGCTCGGCCTCGCGTTGTTCCACGAACGCCTGCAGCTCCCCAACGTTTTCGTGACCGTAGTCGTGCTCGGTTCGGTCGTGACCATGGTGCTCGCCACGGTCCATCTGGCCCGCTCCGCCGCGAGCGACGACGCCGGCGCCGGGGTGATCCCCGCGCGGGCCGGCTGACTCGCCGCCCGCGGACGACGGTGCCGGGTGCTCGTCCGCGGCAGGCACAATGGACCGGATGGACGCGACGACCCTCGACGGCATCGGCCTGTGGAGCGCCGGACTGCGCTACGGCGACGCCGGCGCATCGGCCGAAGCCGCCGCTGAGCTCGACGAACTCGGCTACCGGGCCATCTGGCTGCCCGACGTGGGCGGCGACCTGTTCGCCGTGTGCGAGTCGCTGCTCGCGGCGACGACCCGCAGCGTGATCGCCACCGGGATCCTGAACCTGTGGTTCCACGAGGCCGCCGAGGCCGCCGAGCGGTACCACACGTTCACCGACGCGTACGGGCCCCGATTTCTCGTCGGGATCGGCGTCAGCCACCAGGTGCTCGTCGAGGGCACCGAGGTCGGCACCTACGACCGTCCCTACAGCCGGATGGTCGCGTACCTCGACGCCCTCGACGCGCAGCCCCGACCCCTGCCTCTCGAGACGCGGGTGCTGGCGGCACTCGGCCCGCGCATGATCCGCCTCGCCGGCGACCGGGCCGCGGGCACCCACCCGTACCTGGGCACGCCCGATCTGACCCGCCGCACCCGCGAAGCGCTCGGGCCCGGGCCACTCATCGCACCCGAACAGGCCGTGGTGCTCGAGACCGACCCCGACCGGGCGCGCAACGTCGCGCGCACCCACCTCGCGGGCTACCTCGGGCTGCCCAACTACGCGCGCAGCATCGTCCGTGCCGGGTTCGACGAGGCCGAGCTGGCCGACGGGGGCAGCGACCGGCTCGTCGACCGCCTGGTCGCCTGGGGTGACGAAGCCGCGATCGGCGCCCGGGTCGCCGAACACCGTGAGGCGGGGGCGAACCACGTGTGCCTCCAGGTGCTCGGCCCCGAACGGGTCGCCCTGCCGTTGGCCGAATGGCGGCGCATCGCCGCCGCCCTGATCTGACCGCGCGTCGCTCCG
>JBDZVK010000082.1:5880-8286 GCA_040255725.1 Actinomycetota bacterium | reverse complement strand
CGAGATGATTCGGCGCCGCTCGCTCGGGAAGTCCTCCGATCATGGATGCCATCACCCTGCTCAAGAACGACCACAAGTCCGTGGAGAAGCTCTTCAAGGACTACGAGAAGACCGGCGATCGTGCGTTCAAGACACGGCGGGACCTGGTCGATCGGATGATCGAGGAACTCTCCAAGCACGCCGTGATCGAGGAACAGCTCTTCTACCCGGTCACCCGTGAAACCGTGCCCGACGTCGACGACACCGTGCTCGAGAGCATCGAGGAGCACCACATCGTCAAGTGGCTGCTGTCGGAACTCGAGAACACCGACGTCGAGGACGAGCGGTTTCACGCCAAGGTGACCGTGCTCATCGAGAACGTCCGTCACCACGTGACCGAGGAAGAGGACGAGTACTTCCCGAAGGTCCGCGAGGCGCTCGGCCGGAACGCGCTCGGCGAACTGGGTGACGAGATGGCCAAGCAGCGTGAGATCGCCTCGCCCCACCCGCACCCGCGTGCCCCCTCGACCGCACCCGAGAACCAGGCGGCCGGCGGCGTCGTGGCGATCGTCGACCGGGTCGGTGACACCGTGAGCGGTGTCGCCCAGGGCGGCGTGGCCGCCGTGGCGGACCTGGTCGACCGGATCCGCGGCGTCACCCCCCGGAGGAGCGGACCCACCGGTTCGAGCACGGCGCGTCGGTCGGCCGACAAGGTCCGCGACACCGCGGGAACCGCGATCGACGAGGCCGTGTCGTCGGTGCGGAAAGCCCGCGACCGGGGCGAGAACGTGGTCGACGAGGCCAAGGGCGCCGCGGACGACGTCGCCAAGACGGCGCGACGCGGGGCCCGCAGGACCCAGTCGGCTGCCCGCGGGTCGGAGTCGTCGGGTTCGTCGAAGCGCAAGGCCGGATGACCGAGCTGTCGGCGCTCGTCCTCAACTGCTCGCTGAAGCGCACGGCCGCCCACGCCGGGACCGTGGCACACCGGTTCGACCGTTGTGCCACGCCTCGACCCGGTCGGGACAGCCGGCTGATCGTCCCGGTCAGTCGGTGAGGAGTTCCAGCGCCAGTTCGATGGCGGCCCGGCACGAAGCGACACAGACCTCCTCGGGGTCGCCTTCGAACAGTTCCAGACGCGTCAGCGTGTGGGAAGCGCCGCGGGCGGCGAGCCACACGGTGCCCGGGTCCTTGTCCTCCTCGGGATCGGGGCCACCGACCCCGGTCGTCGCCAGCACCACGTCGGCGTCGAGCAGTCGAGCGGCACCCTCGGCCATCTGGCGTGCCGCGTCCTCGGTGACCACCGGGCCGGGTCGCACGCCGAGCACGTCGAACTTCACCTCACTCGCATAGGCGACGACCCCGCCGCGGAACCACGACGCCGCCTCGGAGCGGCTCGCCAGTGCGCTGCTCAACAGTCCTCCGGTGAGCGACTCGGCGGTGGCGACGGTGAACCCGTCGTCGCGGGCGCGGTGCCCGAGTTCCGCGGCGAGGTCGTCGACGGTGCTGGTGTCGGGAGTTGGCATGGTCCTCACGGTGGTCGGGGCGCGATGCCGGGCACTTCCCCCGCGGGTCGGTCGACAAACCCGGACCTCCCCGGAGTGGTTGGCAACCCCACCGCGAGGGGAGCATGGAGTCATGGCGACGCGCGACGCGAGAACCGAGATCGAGATCGACGGCCACCCCGTGGCGCTCACCAACCAGGACAAGGTGCTGTACCCGGCCACCGGGTTCACCAAGGCCGACGTGGTGGCGCACTACCGGCGGGTCGCGCCCGCGCTGGTGCCGTACCTTGCCGACCGGCCCCTCACGCTCAAGCGCTACCCCGACGGCGTGGAGGGCGAGCACTTCTTCGAGAAGCACGCGCCCCGCGGCACCCCCGACTGGGTCCGTCGCGCGAAGATCACGATCGGCGAAGGCACCACGGTCGACTCGGTGTTGGGCGGTGACGAGGCGACGCTCGTCTGGCTCGCGAACCTCGCCAGTCTCGAGTTGCACGCACCGATGTGGCGTCACCCCGGTGTCGGTGAACCCGACCTGGTGGTGTTCGACCTCGACCCGGGCGCGCCGGCCACCGCGGTGGCATGCTGCGCGGTCGCGCTGCGCCTGCGCGACCGGATGCTCGACGTCGGGTTAACCCCGGTCGCCAAGTCGTCGGGATCCAAGGGGATCCACGTGCTCGCCGGGGTCGAGGGAGTGACCTCGGACGAGGCGACCGAGTGGGCGCACGCCGTCGCGGAGGAGCTGGCCGGCGAGACCCCGGGCGATGTCGTGGCCCGGATGACCAGGTCGGCCCGCGAGAACAAGGTGTTCATCGACTGGAGCCAGAACCGCGCCGCGAAGACGACCGTCGTGCCCTATTCGCTGCGTGGTCGGAATGAGCCGTGGGTGTCGACCCCGCTCACGTGGGACGAGGTCGAGGCGTGTCGC
>JBDZVK010000082.1:0-5780 GCA_040255725.1 Actinomycetota bacterium | reverse complement strand
TGGATCGGGGTGGGTGGCAGCCCCGAATCGGTGGTGCGCGCCGCGCGCCACGGCATCCCGCTCATGCTCGCGATCATCGGTGGCGATCCGCGCCGCTTCGCGCCCATGGTCGAGTTGTACCACCGCGCGCTCACCGAGTTCGGCCACACGGACCGACCGGTCGGCGCCCACTCGCCCGGTCACGTCGGCGACACCGACGAATCGGCCCGTGACGAGCTGTGGCCGCACTACAAGACCATGCACGACCGCATCGGTGCCGAGCGCGGTTGGGGTCCGCTGACCAGAGAGGCGTTCGAACGCGAAGCCGGACCGCGTGGCTCGCTGTACGTCGGGTCGCCCGAAACGGTGGCCACCAAGATCGCCGCGACGGTCCGGGCGCTCGGACTCGACCGGTTCGATCTCAAGATCAGCTCCGGCCCGTTGCCGCACGAGGCGTTGATGGGCAGCATCGAGCGCTACGGCACCGAGGTCATCCCCCGGGTCCGTCAACTGCTGGCCGACGCCGGCCACACGGCTCCCGGCCACACCTCGGCGGCGTGACCGACCGGCTCGGGCCGGATCCGACGACGCCACCCGGGTCCACCTGCTAACCCTGTGGCCATGAACGCAGATGGGTGTGCAGGACTCCACGGACGGGGCGCGCACGAGGGCGCAGGACGCAGGCGCAGACCCAGAGCGCCGACGACGAGGACGACGAGGACGACGACGCCGTGCGGGCACCATCCGGCCTGGCTGAACCCGCCGAAGGTTCGCGGTCACCGCACTGGACGAACCGCATGACCCGACGGCCCGTCGAGGTGATCCAGTGGGCGACCGGCACGGTGGGCGTGCACGCCGTGCCGGCCATCGCCGCCCATCCCGCGCTCGAACTCGCCGGGTTGTGGGTGCACTCGCCCGACAAGGTCGGTCGCGACGCGGGTGAGATCTGCGGCGTCGATCCGATCGGGGTCGTCGCGACCGACGACGTCGACGCGCTGCTGTACGGCACCGACGCGGACGCCATCTCCTACATGGCGAACTCCGACGTCCGCCCCGGTGCGGTCGTCGACGACCTGTGCCGGATGCTCAGCAGCGGCAAGAACGTGGTGAACACGTCGTTCGTGCCGCTGTTGTACCCCGAGGCCGCGGGACCGGGCGTCGCCGATCGGCTCACGGCCGCCTGCATCGAAGGCGGCACGTCGATCTACACCTCGGGCATCGACCCGGGGTTCGGCAACGTCGGCCTCGCGGTGGGTGCCCTCGGGCTGTGCAAGCAGGTCGACGAGGTGCGGATGATGGAGATCGTCGACTACGCCACCTGGGACAACCCCTTCACGATGTTCGAGATCATGGGCTTCGGCAAGGCCGACGTGTCCGAGTCGTTGCTGCTGTCGCCCGGGTCGACCGCACTGGCCTGGGGACCGGTCGTGGCGCTGGTCGCGCAGGCGCTCGACGTGGAACTGGACGAGATCACCGAGTGGCACGAGGTCATCCGGGCCGACGAACCCTTCGAGATCGCTTCCGGCACCGTTCCGGCGGGCGGCATCTCGGGTATGCACTTCGAGATCCGGGGGATGATCGACGGACACGCCCGGATCGTCGTCGAGCACGTCACCCGGCTGCGCGGCGGCGACGCGCCCGGGTGGCCGCAGGGTGCGGGCTACCGCGTGATCGTCTCCGGCGAGCCGAACGTGCAGCTCGAACTGGCGCTGTCGTCTTCGCACGGCGATCACAACCATGCGGGCTGCCTGGCCACGGCGATGCAGGTGCTCAATGCGATTCCCCACGTGGTCGACGCGCCGCCCGGCATCGTGACCGACCTCGACTTCGCCGTCTCCCGCGCCGCCGGACTGCTCACGACTCGTTGACCCGGGCGGACCCCCCGGGGGCGGCACCCCCGTCCAGTGCGGCGTGGTCGGAACGGTCGGTGCGGCACGCGCCGCCCGGAAGCGTTTTCCGCGTCGATGGTCATCCCGTCCGATGCGACCGTCCTGTGACGTGGCGGAACCACCTCGACCCGAACGGAGCGTTCGGCCCGGTCGCGTCACGAACGGCCATCGACGAACCGACCCCGGTCTGTCAGCCCGGCCTGCCCGCCGTCACGATCCAGGTGGCCATGTCGAGACGGAGCGTGCCGTCGGACCAGCCGGGGGCGAGGGCCGTCGCCAGGGCGTCGAGCGCATCCGTACGGGTCGCGTCGTCCGCCGCGGCGAAGGGTGGGCCGGTCAGCGGATTCTGCATCAGCATCCGGGCCGCGAGGTCCCGCAGGTCCCCGACTCCGGATACGGCGACCTGGTCCGGGCCCTCGGCGACGGCGACGTCGACGAACCCGGCGTCTTCGAGGATCCCGGCCGTCCGGGCGGCATCGGCGAGCGAGAACGGTCCGGGCAGTGATGGGTCGGCAGGTGGCAGGTCGAGGATCTCGGCGGCGGCGAGCACCGGCAACACCACCCCCGGGTTGGCTTCGAGGCGTTGGAAACAGCAGAAGGCGAGCCGGCCGCCCGCACGCAGCGCGCGGGCCACGTTGGTGAAGGCCGCGACCGGATCGGCGAAGAACATCACGCCCATGCGGGAGAACGCGCGATCGAACGTCCCTCGACCGAGGTCCGCCGTCTGGACGTCGGCGTCGACGAAGTCGACCGTGTCGACACCGGCGGCGTGGGCGCGCCGTCGGGCCGCGGCCAGCATGCGCGTCGAAAGATCGACGCCGACGACCCGGCCGTCCGCGCCCTCCGCGGTGACCCGGCGGGCCAACTCCACGGTGGTCGCTCCGGTGCCACAGCCGAGATCGAGCACCCGGTCTCCGGGGGTGACTCCGAGACGGTCCATCGTCACCTGCCCGAACGGACGCAGCATCTCGTCGTAGGTCGAGGCGTTGTCGACCCAGGCGTCGCCGACGACGTCGTCCCAGAGGGCCGCCTGCTCCTCGTTCGCCATGTCGGCGAGGCTACGCCTCTTGGCGGCGAACGTGCACGCAGAAGACCGAGGCGCTCCCGACCGGTCCTCAGCGCCCGGTCGGGGTCGTCCACGCCTCGGCCAGTTCGTGCCGACCCGTCACCTGCATCTTGGCGTAGATCCGGTTCAGGTGGCCTTCGACGGTCCGCACCGAGATGAACAGGGCTTCGGCGATGTCCGCGTTCGACCGTCCCTGTGCGGCCAGCGTCGCGACCTGGGTCTCCCGACGGGTCAGCTCGTCGGGCAACGACAGGGTGATGAGCGCCGGGGTGCGGGCGCCGGTGCGTTCGGCGGTGAGCCGGGCACACCGGGCCGCGGCATGGGCCTTCGCGGTGGCACCGTTACGGTGATGGCACGGCACCGCCTGGGCCGCGGCGTCCGCGGCGCTCCCCAGTCGCCCGATCCCGGCCCAGCCGTCGGCCACCGCGTCGAGGCCGGTTCCGTCGTGGGCGGCGAGCGCTTCGGCGTGCGCCGCGGCGAGCGGACCGAACGGTCCCTCGAGTCGATCGGTCGTCGCCCGCAGACGTTCGCGGTCGACCGGCCCACCCCAGCGCGTGACCGCGTGCAGGATGAGCGCGACCATGGCCGGTTGGTCCAGTGACTCGGCGAGTTCGCATCCTTCGTCGACCAGCCGTGCCGCGTCCCGCGTGTGTCCCATGGCCGTGGCCACCCAGGCGCGTGCCAGCAACGCCAGTGGCCGGACCCCGACGTGGTGCGGATGCGCCGGGTCGGCGAGCTGGGCGACCGCGTCGGCCGCGGCGTCGAGTTCGCCGAGCGCGGCCAGGGTCGGCGCGTAGGCCGCGAGTGCCTGCTCGCGCCAGAAGCCCGGCGCGACCGTGGAGAGCTCGCTCAGCGCATCGGACAGGTGGTGGCGGGCCGCGTCCAGATCGCCGCGCCACCAGGCGACCTGGCCGAGGAAGTACGAGCCGGCCGCGTTCATGTCGACCTCGCCCGCATCCTGGGTGCAGCTCTCGAGGTCTTCCGCGCGACGTTGTGCCTCGGCGAGCCGTCCGGCCAGACCGAGCGCGTAGATCTCGCCGCACGCGACCGGAAGCCGGACGAAACCGGTGCCACGGGTCGCCGCGATCGTGGCGTGGCCGACGGCGGCGGTGTCGAGCGCTTCGGTGAGCCGCCCGGCGAACCCGGCGGTGATCGTGGCCGCGGCCGCCGCCCACAGCCGTGCCCCGTCGGGGCTCTCCGGATCGCTCAACACGGCACCGGCGGCCCGTCGGGCCGCGGTGGTGTCGCCGTCGAAGAAGGCGAAACACGCGCCGAAGGCCCGGGGGTACGCGGTCAATGCGGGGGGCAGATCGGGGTCGAGCACCTCGGCGAGGCGCCCGGTGGCGGCTTCGGTCTCGCCGAGCCCCCAGAACTCGATGCCGGCCAGTAGGGTGCCCGCACTCAGCCGTTCGATGTCGTCGGTGGTCGTGGCGAGCAGGGCGCGCATCTCGGCGGCGGCCCGGTCGAGGTGGCCCAGCCGGAACTCCCCGGTGGCGCGCAGCAGTCTGGCGGCAAAGCCCCCGCCGGCAACCACCGCGGCGTCGGCGAGACGTACCGACAGCGCGAAGTCGTACCAGGCCGCGGCCCGTCGGGCGCCATCGGTCAACAACTCGGCGTCGGCGGGGGTCGGCGCGTCGGCGCACAGCAGCGCCCGCTGCATGATCAGTCGATCGTCGATCACCTCCGCGTCCCGCTCCGCGAGGGCTGTGGCGAGCCGTCGAGCGAGCGAGCGGCGCCGGGCGGTCGACAGGGCAGACCGCAGCGCATCACCGGTCAGGGGGTGGCGCAGGCGAACCTCGACGGTGCGGGTGTCGGGTCGTGGTGCCGACACGCACTCCTGCGCAGCCTCGGCCGCCTTGACGGCATCGGGCGAGGTGAGGTGCTCGAGGGTTGCCACGTCGAGCGGCTCGCAGAGTGCCAGCAGCTCGCACACGTCACGGACCGACGCGTCGACCGAATCGAGTCGGGCGAGTACGAGGTCGATCACCGAATGTGGCACCTCGACGAGTCGGTTCCAGTACCAACGACCTGCTTCGAGGTGGAGGCCGCCGTTGGCGAGCTCGCTCGCCACGAGCTCGCGGAGAAAACGGGTACCCCCACCGGTCGTGGCGACGAGGCGGCGAAGGGAATGGGTCTCGACGGGATGCCCGAGCGCCTGGGCCAACACGACGGCGACGTCGGCTTCGCTCAACGGGCCCAGGTCGATCCGTTCGACCCACCCGTCACCCACGAGCCGGGCGATCGCTTCGGGAACGGCGGTCGTGGACCGCGCCGCGAGCAGCACGCGGGCGTGACGGCCGAGCACGAGACGTTGGACCAGCAGCGCCGAGAGCGAATCGAGCAGGTGGGCGTCGTCGACGACCAGGACAGCGCCGGCCGCGGCGACATCGGCCGCGCACGCGTCGAGCGTGCGACGCAGCACGGTCGACGGCTCGGAACCGTCCGGGCGGACGGGGAGCCAATCGGCGAACGCGGCCAGCGGCACGTCGCGGGTCGATTGATTGCCTGTGATCCAGATCGACGGGCCGCCGACGGTCACGTGGCGGAGCAACGCGGTCTTGCCGACCCCGGGGTTGCCGCTCAACAGCGCCCCCGACACCGATGACTCACCGCGGGCGATCGAGCCGAGGCGCGATCCTTCGGCCTCCCGTCCGACGAGCCGCCACTCGGATTCCACGCTCGCAGCATAGAGCCGACACCTTCCCCCATGTCGGGGGACGAGTGGATCGGTGCCCGAGAAGGTGCGGTGGATGCGCCGGTGGAGGTCAGTTGCCGACGTCGTCCAGGTCGATCTCGGTGACCGTGCAGGAGAAGTCGAGCGTGAATGTCGACGGTGGAGCCGGATC
>JBDZVK010000081.1:2519-9720 GCA_040255725.1 Actinomycetota bacterium | reverse complement strand
CGGCGTTGCGGGCCGCGTCGATCGTGGCCGACATCTTGCCGGCCAGGTCGATGCACACCACGCCGTCCGCGCCGGCCCGGTGTGCCGCGTCGAACGCCTCGATGAACGCCCCGGGCGCCGGAGCCGCCGTGGAGGGGAGGCCGGGAAGCTCGGCCATCTTGGCGTAGAACTCGGCGACGTCGAGGTCGACGCCGTCGCGGTACTCGACGTCGCCGAAGCGGATCGTGAGCGGGACGACCGTGACGCCGAGTGCTGCCGCGTCGGCCGGGGTGATGTCGGAACCGGAGTCGGTCACGATGTGGATGCCGGGCATGGGATTCCTCTTCGGAAAGACGGCCTTCGAGACGGATGGTGGCTGATTCGGACCCCGACCGGAGCCCAACGGTTACATCGGCGCCGTCACCGACGCCACTCGTGGGCGCGCCCGCTCAGTCGATGTCGATCAGCTCGGCCGGGGGAATGTGACTGGCCCGGCGTCGCCGACGGGTGCGGATGATGTCGCGGGCCCACCACACGACGAGGAAGGCCAGCGACCCGAAGCTGATCACGAAGCCGACCCCCGACGCCGCCGTGGAACGCACGACGAGCTCGGTGGTGCCCACGACCAGCTCACCGTCGGGCGAGGTGACCGTCATCCGCACGATGGTGTCACCGGGTGAGTCGCTGTGGACCCGCAGAGAGAACCGGGTGGTCGTCGAGTCGAGACGGACCGCCTGGTCGGTGCCGTCGGGAAACCGGAGCCGGTCCGGGGCGTCGATGTGCACGACGACCTCGGTCGGCCCGTCGTCGGGGCGGCGGATCGTGACGGGCAGCGACGCGGTGTCCGAGGTCAGGGTGATCGTCTGGCGCGGCGGCAGGCGCACGGCGTCGACGGCCTGAGTGACCTGGGTGTCGACGGCGGCGAAGCGACGGTTCCGCTCGGTCGGATCGGTACCGGGCACCGCGGCGACGCTGATCTGTCGACGCAGGCGCTCGATCTCGAGCGCCGAGCGGGCGGCACCCCCGGGCACCATGGTCGCGAGCGAGTCGACGCGACGGTTCGCACCGGCGAACCTGGAGCCGAGCCCGGTCAGCGGGGGAGGCGGGTCGCTCCGCCGCAGCGACCGGACGAGTGTCGGTCCCTCGGTGGCCGTGTCGCCGCCGGCGCGCACCGCTGGCGTGGTGTCGATCACCGTGGCGAGAGGTGTGGGCGCGAGCAACGGATCCGAACCGGCCGGGTGCGCCGAGGCGAGCGCGGCGGTATAGGCCGACAGGAACGCCGCCGAGGGGTTCCAGCCCGCCGGCGGCGCGACGACCATGGCCCGGCTGATCGCCGGCAGGTCGAGCGCGACGACCGACAGGTCGGCGATCAACTGGTTCGCACCGAGGACGGGGTCGGTGGCGGTGAAGTGCGCCGCGATGCTCGGGTCGAGCTGCATCGCGGTGAGCCGGGTGGCCTCGCCCGTGTCGAGCTCGAACGGGGCGGCGAGACTCCGCGGAAAGTCGTCGGTGTCCAGGGCCTGGAGGACCCCGGCGGGGATCAGGACCGACGTCGCTCCCTGGTCGGCGAACCAGCGCAGCGACTGGTTCGAGATTCGCCCACCCCAGGCCGCCAGATCGGCCGTGGCCACGGTCGGTGGTCGGAGATGCTCGCGGAGAGATTCGGACCCGGTGCGAGTGGCCCGTTCGACGGCGGGGGCCAGGTCCGGGGTCGCCAACCAACCGGCGGGATCGAGCGGCGCCCACGGTTGGGACTGGAGGGGCAGGCCGTCGACCAGGTCGGCGAGGCGCGCGATGTCGCGGGCGTCGTCTGTGGCGGCCAGCGCGTCGAGAAACGCAGGGGAGACCGCGAACGCGAAGCTCTGGCGCACCGTGTCGGGGGCGTCGTCGAGCCCGTCGATCAACTCGTCGGTCGCGCGGCGCGCGGCGTCCGACACCACGAGGTCGCCGGTGGCGGTGGTCTGCGGGCGCGGTTGCAGGCGGAACTCGGACGCCACCCGCAACGGTCGCCGTCCGTCGTTGCCCACGGTGGGTGATGTCGGCAGTCGGACGAGATACGTCACCATCGAGGTGACCTCGGCGCCGTCCGCGTCGTCGAGCGTGAACACCAGCGGGTACACGCCGGGTCGGGTGAGGGTCACCGAATCGCCGGTGCCGGTGGCGGCCTCGTCCGGCGAGGTGCCGTCGTCGACCCGGAACCGGACGGTGATCGACGCGGACGCTCCTTGGACGTCGTGATCGGCGAACCGCGCGATGGCACCGCCGAGGTCGTGGCCGTCGACGGTCAGGGCGAACGACGAGCGCGTCGTGACCGCACGGTGCAGCGTCGAGGTCAGGGTCGCCCCCGCGGGAGCGCCGGCGATCCGCACCGCGGCGTCGACGGTGTCGTCGGCCCGGACCCAGGGGTTCATCTCGTCGAGGCGGATCGACGCCGCGGTCGTCGCCGACTCCGATGCCGGAGCGGCCGCGGTGGGTCCGACCGTGACGGCGAGCGTCATGGCGAGCACGACGACCGCGACCGGCACGCGGGTCACCGCGCCGCTTCCCTTCGCCACGACCACACCGCGAGCCGGTCGGAGGTCCGCGTGAAACCGACCCCCAGGTAGAGCTGCTGGGCGGCGAGATTGGTCACCTGGGTGTTCACGAGGACCCGGGCGACGCGCCGGCGGTCGAACCAGTCGAGCGCGTCGCCGAGGAGGGCGCGGGCGTGCCCGTGTCTGCGGCAGGCCGGATCGACCGCGACGCGTTGGACGTAGCCGGTGTCGCCGGCGAGTCCGCACATCGCGTAGGCCGCGACCGGGCCGCTGGCGCCGCCGGTCACGAGACGGAAGCGACACACCGGCGTCGCCGACACGATCGCCTCGAGACCACCGCGGTCGAGGGCGACCCCCGTCGAGAACGCCCGTTGGTCGACGGCCGCGGCCCGCGCCAGGTCGCGGCGCATCGATCCGCGTCGGGTCGCCCCGCGTCGTCCCGATCTTCCCGGCGGTGGCGAGACCAGATCGTGACGGAGCACGCACAGGTCCTCGTGCGGCGTGAACCCCGCCTCCGCGAACGGTTCGAGCGAAGCCGCGTCCAGGGCGGCGGTCAGGATCCGTTCCACGCCACGGGCGGCGAGTTCGCCCACGACTCGTTCGACGGCCGCTCGGCGGAGCCGGCGCCCGGGATCACCCGGACGGAGCACGACGGTGTGGCTGGGCGCATGCCACGCGTCGCACAGCAGTCGGTCGTCGTCGATACGGAAGATCTCGGGTTCGCTCATCACGTCTCGTCACCGTGAGGTTAGAAAGTCTCGCCGCCACGGCGGGTGATCGGCAGCCACGGCATAGTCTGGCCGGGTGACGCTCCTGGTCGTCGCCGACGAACGTTGCGCGATGCACTTCGCCGGCCCCGGACATCCCGAGCGCCCAGAACGCGTGGACGCCCTCGCGGTGGGTCTGCACGACGCCGAACGTGACGGAGTGATCGAACACGTGGGCGCGATCGCTGCGACCGACGCGCAGCTCGAACGCGTGCATGCCCCGGCGTACGTCGCTGCGGTGCGGGCGTTCTGCCTGTCGGGCGGCGGTCGTCTCGACGCCGACACCGCGGTCGTGCCCGAATCCCTCGAAGCGGCGTTGCTCGCCGCGGGCTCAGGGTTGCGCGCGGTCGAGGCGCTGCGGGCCGGTGAGGCCGACGCGGCACTGTGTGCGGTCCGGCCGCCCGGGCATCACGCCCGGCCTGGCGCGGCGATGGGCTTCTGCATGTTCAACAACGTCGCGGTCACCGCGGCGGCGTTGGCCGCAGAGGGTGAGCGGGTGTTGATCGTCGACCTCGACGTCCACCACGGCAACGGCACCCAGGAGGCGTTCTGGAACGAACCAGCCGTCGCGTACGTGTCGATCCACCAGTGGCCCTGGTACCCGGGAACGGGCGGTGCGGACGAGACCGGTGGCGACGATGCACCGGGGGGAATCCTCAACGTGCCGCTGCCCGCCGGTGCCACCGGTGACGTGTACGCCGCAGCGACCGACGAGCTGATCGTGCCCTTCGCCGAAGCGTTCGCGCCCGACTGGTTGTGCCTCTCGCTCGGCTTCGACGCCCATCGGGCGGATCCGCTCGCCGAGATCGCGCTCTCCGCGGGCGACTTCGGTCGGGTGGTCGGCGGCCTCGTCGGGCTGGTGCCACCCGGTCGCTGCCTCGCGGTGTTCGAAGGCGGTTACGACCTCGGCGCGATCGCCGCGTCGACGGCCGCGACGGTGGCGGCGTTGACCGGGCGTGCCGTCGAGACCGAAGCGGCCACCTCGGGTGGACCGGGCCGGCCGGTCGTCGAGTCGCTGATCGCGCGCCGTTGCGATTGAGTCCCTGACGCGTCCTGCGCGCCCCATGCGGGCACGAGGGGGTGCGCGGATGCGACAATGGGGAAGCGAAGGACGGATGTGACGTGACGAGCGTGGGGCCGTGGTGGTTCCACCACCCGTCGTGGAGCGGAGGCCGATGACCGACATCGATGTACTACTGCGGCACCTCGTCGAGCAGAGCGGATCCGACCTGCACCTCAAGGTCGGGTCGGTTCCGCACCTGCGTGTCCAGGGGCGCCTGCGGGCGATCCCGTTCGACGCGCCGAGGGTCGAGGACCTCGAACACCTCGTGGGTGACCTGGTGCCCACCTCGCGCACCCGCGAACTCGCCGAGCGGGGCGAGGTGTCGATCGCGCACGCCGTCCCCGGCCTGGGCCGGTTCCGCCTCGACGTGTACCGCCAGCGCGGCACCTACGCGATGGCGATGCGCCTGATCGCCCCGGGCGTACCCGCGCTCGACGCCCTCGGTCTCCCCGCGCAGGTCGGGACGCTCGCCGAACTCGACGCCGGTCTCGTGTTGGTCACCGGGCCGGCGGCCTCGGGCAAGACGACGACGGCCGCTGCGATGCTGGACCACGTCAACCGCACGCGCAAGGCGCACATCGTCACGCTGGAGGACCCCATCGAGGTGCTGCTCGCGGACCACTCCTCGATGGTTTCCCAGCGCGAGATCGGCATCGACGCCCGGGACACGGCCGAGGCGCTGCGTCGGGTCAACCGTCTCGACCCCGACGTGATCTTCGTGTCCGAACTCGGCGACGCCGAGACGATCGGCGAGGTGCTCGCGGTCGCCGGTGCCGGGCGGCTCGTGATCGCGGTCGTGACCGCCGCGACGGTGGCCGCGGCGCTCGCCGATCTGCTCGCGAAGATCGAGGTCCCGCGCCAGGCGAGGGTCCGTCACGTGCTCGCGTCGGTGTTGCAGGGCGTCGTCGGACTGCGCCTGCTCGAATCCGCCGACGGCACCGGGCTGGTCCCCGCCGTCGAGGTGCTCACCGCGACGCCGGAGGTCACCGCGGCCCTCACCGACGGTGCGGGCGCCGACGAACTCGCCGCACTCATGGGCCAGGGCGCCGATCACGGGATGCAGGCGATGGACCAGGCACTCATCGCGTTGGTGCGTGCCGGCAGCGTGACGTCGACGGCCGCGGTCGCAGCGTCGGCCGAGCCCGATCGACTGGCCGCGATGCTCGCAGCGACGCGCTCGGCGTGACGGGAATCGGCCCTCGACGAAATAATCGTCATGTAGTTGTAATGAGCGACGGGGAGTGGTTACAGTACCGCCCCATGCAGAAACACCGGTTCGCCCGCCGCGCTGCCGTCGCGGCCCTGGCACTGTCGGTCGGAGTGGCTCCCTTCCTTTCCGCTTCGAACGCGCGTGCCGACGAGATCACCGACCTGAAGGCCCGCGCCGACCAGATCTCCGCCCAGATCAGCGACCTGAAGGCCCAGGTCGAGTCCGACACCGCCGCGGTCGATCGGGCCGCCTACGAGGCAGAGGTGATCGACGGCAAGATCGACAAGGCCTCCGCGCAACTCGCTGCGGCCAAGCGGAGCGAAGCCTCCAGCCGCAAGGACCTCGCCGACTACGCGCTGAACGCGTACGTGAACGGCGGCTCCGGTTCGGTCGACCTCGCCGCCCTGCTCGACACCGATGGTGACGAACTCGGCCCGCGTCAGGGGTACCAGTCGACCGCCGTGGGCAACCGTCAGGAACTCGTCGACCAGCTCCAGGCCTCGCAGCGCATCACCGCTGACCGTGCCCAGACGCTCGCCGCCGAGCGCAAGAAGGCGGCCGACGTCGCCGAGAAGGCGAAGGCGAAGAAGGCGAGCGCCGAAGCGGCCCAGCGCGAACTCGAATCGGTCCAGTCACAGGTCAAGGGCAGGTTGGCGACTCTCGTCGCCGAGAAGCAGGCCGCCGAGGAACGGGCCCGCGAGGCCCGTGCCCGAGCAGCGGCCGCGGCTGCCCAGCGCCAGGCCGCCGCCGAACAACGGGCCGCGGCCGCGGCCGCGGCGGCGCCGGTCCAGACGGCTCCCGCCCAGCCGCAATCGACCCCGTCGTCCGCGCCGGTCCAGTCCGTGGCTCCGCCTCCGCCGGCGCCGACCGGCCCGGTGCCGTCGTCGGGGCGTGGTGCCGCGGCGCTGGCGGCCGCGGCCGGCCAGCTCGGGACCCCGTACGTGTGGGGCGGATCGTCTCCGGGGGGATTCGACTGCTCCGGGCTGACCATGTGGGCGTGGGCCCAGGCAGGGGTCTCGATCCCCCGCGTGACCTATTCCCAGCGCAGCGCGGGTCGGGTCGTGCCGATCTCGCAGCTCCAGCCGGGCGACCTCGTGTTCTACAACGGCTTCAGCCACGTGGCGATGTACGCCGGTGGCGGTTCGGTCATCCACGCTCCCCACACCGGCGACGTGGTGCGCTACGCCAGCCTCTACATGTCGACGCCGATCCTGGCCGTCCGACCGGGCTGAGCGTCCGAACGCGGTCGACCGACCACGGCTCGCCGACTACTGCCGATCGACCGCGGTCTTGTTGCGGAGGCCCCGACGGCCGCTCCAGCCGATGACGACCGCCACGAGCGCGAGCACCCAGAACACGACCAGGAGCACCCCGGCGGGCACCGCACGGGCACTGACCTGGGCGGAGCACCGGTCGTGGTGGGCCTGACGGAGCCGGGCCTGGTCCCAGCCGTGGAGCGGTGAGCCGCCGTCGGTGACCAACGGCCGGTCGGCTCGTGCCTGCAGGAGGAACCAACCAGGTGAACCACAGTCCTGGACCCCGGGGTTGGTGACCGGAACCAGGAACAACGCGGCGGACGCGGCCAGGGCGAGCAGGGCCGGGACGGTCAGCACGGTCGCGGCACGCATGCGCCGGTTGGGCCGTGCGA
>JBDZVK010000081.1:0-2419 GCA_040255725.1 Actinomycetota bacterium | reverse complement strand
GAGCGGATTGTGCCACGCTGGCAGGCATCGTGCTCGCGGACGAACTCTTCCTGGGCCACGACCTGCTGGCCTGGCTGGTACTGGCCGTCGGTGCGGCGCTCGTGGTCGGCAACATCGCGGCGATGATCCGTCCGCCGGCCGACGCCGACCCCGCGACCCCACCGACCGCGATGCGCCGCCGGGCCGCGATCTACATCGGCATCGGCGCGATCGCCGCTATCTGGGCTCTGGCGACCCTGCTGACGCAGTGATCTCCGGGGACGCCGTGTCGCCGGTGCCGGCCGGGGTCGACACTTCGGCCACGTCGGCCGGGCCGGTTTCGACGCCGTCGGAGTCCGCCGCCTCGGCCGCGAGACGTCGCTTGGCGCGACGCGACGAGTGGACCACCCAGGCGGCGCCGAGGCCCAACGCGACGAACAGCCCACCCATCAACAGGAGCTGCTCGGAGCCACCGCGATCGCCGGGGTCGGTCGGCTCATGACCACCGTCGGGGATGGGCAACGCGGGTTGATCGACCTGCTCGGCGGCCCCGGTCGTCGGCGACGGTGGTTCCAGGACGTCGCTGACCACCACGTAGATGCCGGTCAACGCGATGATCGCCAGACTGAAAACGACGGCGATGATCCAGAATTCGCGACGGTCGGCACGGTCGGCCGCCGCCTGTTCGGCCGGAGTTCGTTTGGATCGTTCGTAGTTCATGGCACTCGAGGTGGGGATTCGACAGGGGACGGACTAGAACCGATCAGGTGATCGTGCCCGATGTGTTGAGACACGATGAGCCGAGACGCGGTGGGCGCTCGCACGGCGTGTCGCCACGTGGCCCGGCGATCGTCGGGTTCGTCGCGGTCTCGATCCTATTGGCCCTCGCGTCGATCCACTCCGCCCGCGTCGCCGACGCGCACGCCATTCTCGAATCGTCGTCGCCGGCCGACCAGAGCGTGCTGGAGGGATCACCGGCGCGGGTCCGGCTGACCTTCAGCGAGTCGGTGACCCTGGTGACCGGCTCGCTGCGGGTGTTCGATTCCGAGGGCAAGCGGGTCGACGAAGGCCTTCCCACCCAGCCCGGCTCGTCGGCGAACGTCGCGGTCGACCTGAAGCCCGACCTGCCGGCGGGTTCCTATGCGGTCGCCTGGCGGGTGATCTCTGCCGACACCCACCCCGTGCACGGCGGATTCGTGTTCTCGGTGCGCAGGTCCGGGTCGGTCACCGGGCTCGACAAGCTCATCGATCAGCCGTCCCAACCCGGCTACGAGACGGCCGGGGCCGTGCTGCGCGGGATCGGCTACGCCGGCAGTTTTCTCGTGGTCGGCGCGGCGATGTTCGTCGCGTTCGTCCGCCGCCGCTCCGGGTCCGATCGGAAGGTCGCCCGGGGGCTCGCGCTGGTCACCGTGGTCACGGTGCTCGCGTTGGTGTGGGAACTGCCGGTGTCGGCGGCGTTGGCGACGGGCGAGGGCATGGGCTCGCTGTTCTCGTCGGGCGTCGCGGAACAGGTGTTGGGGCAGGGAACCGCCCTGACGATCGCCGGGGTCGCCCTGGCGGCGGTGGCGGGCCTGGCGTCGGTGCGGGTGTCGGGCCGTCGCGCCGGACGGTACGCCGCGCTGGCGTCGGTGGTGTTGCTGGCGGGTGCGTTCATCGCCTCGGGTCACACCCGGTCCGGCGATCCGGTGTGGTTGATGTGCCTCGCCGACGGGGTGCACGTGGCGGCCGGTGCCGTCTGGTTCGGTGGTGTCGCCATGCTGGTGTGGTCGGTGCGGAATCGGCGACGCGCCGAACCGGGCGGCGACCCGAAGGTCGCCGCGGAAGAGGTCGCGGCGTTCTCGCGCCTCGCCACCGGCGCGATCGTCGCCGTCGGGGCCGCCGGGCTGGTCATGGCGTTCATCGAGGTCGGTTCGCTACGAGGCCTGACCGAAACGGGCTACGGACGCCTGGTGATCGTCAAGATGTCCCTGCTCGTCGTGCTCGCCGCGCTGGGCGCGTTCAACCACTTCCGCCTCGTGCCGGCGTTGCGGACGCGCCCGGATCGGCCGGCGCGTTGGCGGTATCTGGGTCGAACCCTGCGCGCCGAGGCGTTCGCCCTGTTGGCGGTGCTCGGCGTGACGGCCGTGCTCGTGAGCGGCATTCCGTCACGCACGGCACTTGCCTCGCAGGCCGTGTACTCGGCGACGGCACAACTGGGAACCCCGTCCGATCGCAGCAGCGCGAACCTGGTGATCGACCCGGCCCGCACCGGCCCGACCACGCTGCACCTGTACCTGCTCGACGAGCACGGGCGACCCGACGACGACGAGAAGTCGGTCGAGGTGCAGCTCACCCAGTCCGAGCTCGGAATCGGTCCGATCGACCAGGAGCTGCACCGGGCGGGCCCCGGGCACTTCCTCGTCAACGGGACGTTGTTCACGGTGCCGGGGGAGTGGACGGT
>JBDZVK010000438.1:0-1888 GCA_040255725.1 Actinomycetota bacterium | reverse complement strand
CGGCCAGGAAGGCCTCCTTGGCGGCGTCGTCCTTGAGGTAGACCTTCTCCTTGCCGATCTCGGTCGAGTACAGCGGTGGTTGCGCGATGTAGATGCACCCGGCCTCGACGAGCGGGCGCATCTGGCGGAAGAAGAACGTGAGCAGCAGCGTGCGGATGTGACTGCCGTCGACGTCGGCGTCGCACAGGGCGATCACCTTGTCGTAGCGGCGCTTCTCCACGTCGAACTCCTCGCCCACCCCGGCGCCGATCGCGGCGATCAGCGCCTGGATCTCGTTGTTCTTGAGCATCTTGTCGATGCGGGCGCGTTCGACGTTGAGGATCTTGCCGCGGATCGGCAGGATCGCCTGGGTGTGCGGGTTGCGGGCCTGCACCGCGGAGCCGCCGGCGGAGTCGCCCTCGACGATGAACAGCTCACGCTCCGCCGCGTCCTTCGACGAGCAGTCCTTGAGCTTGTCGGGCATGCCGGCGCCGTCGAGCAGCGTCTTGTTGCGGATGACGTCGCGCGCTTTGCGGGCCGCGGCGCGTGCCTGCGAGGCGGCGATCGCCTTCTTGACGATCTTGTTGGCCTCGGTCGGGTTCTCCTCGAACCACTGGGCGAGCTTGTCGTTGGTGACCTTGGTGACCAACGAGCGGGTCGCGGTGTTGCCCAGCTTCGACTTGGTCTGGCCTTCGAACTGGGGGTTCGTGAGGCGCACCGAGATCACTGCGGTGAGCCCCTCACGGACGTCCTCGCCGCCCAGGTTCGGGTCCTTCTCCTTCAACAGGTTCCGGGCACGGGCGTAACGGTTGACCACCCCGGTCAGCGCGGAGCGGAATCCCTCTTCGTGGGTGCCGCCTTCGATCGTGGAGATGCCGTTGGCGAAGCTGTGCAGGCCGTCCGCGTTGAACCCGGTGTTCCACTGGAAGGCGATCTCGACCTCGGAGGTGTCGTCGGTGCCCTCGAAGTAGCCGACCTTGGAGAACAGCGCGTCCTTGGTGCGGTTGACGTGCTTGACGAAGTCGACGATCCCACCCGCGTACTTGAAGGTGACCGGGCCGGGCTCGTGGCCGGGGCGTTCGTCGCGGAAGACGATCTCGAGGCCCCGGTTGAGGAACGCCATGATCTGGAAGCGGTCCAGCATGGTCTGGGCCCGGAAGCTGGTCTCCTCCATGATCGTCGGGTCGGGCCAGAAGCGGATCGTGGTACCCGTGCGGCCCCGGGGCGCCTTGCCGACGGCCTTCAGCTTGTTCTGCACATGGCCGCCCTTGGCGAAGTCCATCGCCCAGTGCTCACCGTCGCGGTCGATCTCGACCTCGAAACGCTCCGAGAGGGCGTTCACCACCGATACGCCCACACCGTGCAACCCGCCGGAGACCTTGTAGCCCCCGCCGTCGAACTTGCCGCCCGCGTGCAGCATCGACACGGCCACCTCGGCGGTCGACATGTCCTTGTACTTGGGGTCCTTGTGCGGGTACGGCGCCACCGGGATGCCCCGGCCGTCGTCGACCACCTGACACGCGCCGTCGGCGAGGATCGTCACGTCGATCCGGGAGCAGTGGCCGGCCATCGCCTCGTCGACGGAGTTGTCGACGACCTCCCACACCATGTGGTGCAGGCCGGTGGGCCCGGTCGAGCCGATGTACATGCCGGGGCGCTGGCGGACCGGCTCGAGGCCCTCGAGGACCTGGATGTCGGATGCCCCGTAGGAATCGGACGTTTTGGTGGTGGAACGGGCCAAGGCGCGACCTTTCAGGGTCGACCGAACTCTTGTCGGTCCAGCGAGCGGACGGTCATGGGTGACCCAAGGCACACAGCTCCAGCCATCCGCACGATCGGATCAGCCTGGAACGCCGGTGAACGACTTGGCTCACGATGCCTTCCATCCTACCAGCACGGGGTGACATTC
>JBDZVK010000080.1:0-9745 GCA_040255725.1 Actinomycetota bacterium | reverse complement strand
CGGCGGTGCCCATGAGGTCGCGGAAGTTGTCGCAGTAGAAGCGGCGGCGCACCGATTCGTCGACGTCGCCGAGTGAGGCCTCGAATCGTTCGAGCGGTCTGCGGCCGCCCTCGACGTGCGGGTAGTCCGACGAGAACAGGCACACGTCGGGCCCGGACTGCGAAATGATCCAACCGACGTCCTCGGTCGGGTACGGGGTGAAACGCATCTGACGCTGCACGTAATCGGTGGGGCGCAGTGACAACGCCTTCAGACGGTCTTCGTGCCGGGCGAATGCGTCGAACGCGGATTCCATCTGCCGGGTCCACGACGGCACCCAGATCGCTCCCTGTTCGATCACGCCGATCCGCAACTCGGGGAACCGTTCGAACACCCCGTCGAAGATCATCGTGGCCAACGTCTGGGCGGGCGGGTGCGGAATGCCCATGTAGTCGACCGAGCGGAAGTTCTCCTCGCCGCCGTGGAAGTCGGGTGGGATCGGCAGGCCGTTGACGAAGTAGTTCTGGTCGATCAGGTCACCGGTGCCGCCCACGTGGAACACGACCGGGATGCCGGCGTCCTGCGCGGCGGCCCACACCGGGTCGAGGCCCAGATGACTGGGCGAATGGCCGGGCGGGCAACCAGACGCGACCAGCAGCGCGGCCGCGCCCATCCCGATCGCCTCGTGGGCCATGGCGGCGGCCCGGTCGAAGTCGACGAGCGGTACGTACGCCGTGGGGAGCAACCGCGCATCGACCGAACAGAACTCGATCATCCCGCGGTTGTGAGCGCGAGCGGTGCCATAGGCGAGGTCGAGATCGCCGGTGTGTTCCCAGTCGTGGAGGCGACGGTTGTGGAACGTGTTGAACACGAGCTGGCTCGAGAACCCCAAAAGGTCGAGCGCCCGGGGCCGGTCCTCGGGCAGGAACGAGCCGGTCGCCGCGAAGTTCTTGCGGTTCATGATGTCTTCGGCCTCACTGGCCCGGTACGCATCCGAGCGGTGCTTGTCGGCGAGGCGGTCGAACGCGGCGGCGAGGTCGCGTTGTTGTTCGGCCACATCACCGGTCTGGCGGAGTTCGTTGCCGCCCGGGTAGCGCAACGGTTCGATCCGCTCACGCAACGCCGGGTCGGCGTGGTCACGCAGCCAGTTCGGGGTCTCCATCAGGTGGGCGTCCGCGTCGTGGACGACGCGCCCGGAGCTGTAGGGCATGGTCGAGTCCCCTCGAGGTCGGGGCGACCGGTCCCCCTTTCCCGGTCCGGTCGCGGTGTTCGACTCCGAGTCTGCCTCGCCGAACGCCGGCGTGCCACCCGACCGGACGCGGGCCGGGGTCGCTCCCCGCGTTCGATGGGAGGCACCGAGCACAAGGTCGAACGCTCGCCGGGCTTCTACGCTGGAGCGATGTCCGACCCTGGGGCGCCGATCGATGGCCCCGCGCCGAACGCGCCGGCGCAGACTGGAGCGACACCCGGGCCGCGGGCGTCCTTCGCCGAGCGTGTACTGGACGGCGCCGAACGGGCGCAGCTCACCGCACTGCGCGCCGCGACGGCCGAGAACGCCCCCGTCTACCTGGCGGTGCTCGCGGTGCTGGCCGAAGCTGCACGCGCCTACCGGTTGCAGTGTCGCACCTCCGAGATCCGCGATCGGCTCACGTCCGCCGAGGGCCTCGACGTCGACGAGACGGCGCTGCGCTCCGCTCTCGACCAGTTGCGCGAATGGCGCTGTGTGGACTGGGTGCAGGACCCCCAGGTCCGGGCCGCGTCGATCGAGGAGTACCTCAAGCGCCACGAGTTGTGGGAGCTCACCCCGACCGGGGTCGCCACTCTCGAAGCCGCCGACGCCGTGCTCGGCGCGACGGCAGAATCGGGCGCGTTGCAGCGAACGATGTTCCGCCAGATCCGCTCGTCGCTCGATGCGCTCGCGGCGGCCGTCGCCGCGCAGGACGACGCCGGGGTGTACCTGCACTTGCGCGGCCTGGACGCGGCGCTGGCCCAGCTCGCCACGAACGCCCGGGAGTTCTACGCCACGATCAACCGGATCGCCCGCGAGGAACGCCTCGAGGACCACGTCTTCCTCGTCTACAAGGACCAGCTCATCGACTACTTGCAGTCGTTCCACGACGATCTGGTGCGCAATCGCTCGGTCATCACCGGCCGACTCGCCGAGCTCGACGGCACCCGGCGTGACGAGCTGCTCGCGCTCGCCGCTGCGGGCGACGACTCGGCTGGGTTGTTCGAGGACGGCGCGGACTGGACCCGTCGTTGGGACGGAATGTTGGACTGGTTCATCCCCGGACGTGCCGCGCGCTCCGAGGTCGATGCCCTGGCGGGGGCGACCACCGTGGCGATCCGGGAGCTGTTGAGCCTGCTGCGGCGCCTCACCGAGCAGGCGACCCGACCGGTGAACCGGGCGTCGGAGTTGCGCGAGACCGCCGCCTGGTTCGCGGCCTTCGAGTCCGACGCCGAGGCGCATCGGCTCTTCGACGCCGCGTTCGGGCTGGAGCCCGTCGACCATCTGGGCTTCGCCGAAGCCGACGCCGAGTCCGACGGGCGGTTCCCGAGTTGGTGGGATCTCGAACCCGTCGAGGTGCCGATGTCGCTGCGCGCGTACGGCCGTCGCCCGGCACGCGGCGCGACCGGACGGCGCAACGACTACTCGCAGATGAAACAGATCCTCGCCCGCGAGCGCGCCGCCGAAACCCGGCGTGCCGCGGAGGCGGCAGAGCGGCTCGTATCGGTCGACCTTTCCACGACGCGCATCGGCCCGGAGGAATGGCCGACGTTGCTGCGTTGGCTCGACCAGGCGCTCGCTGCCCGACCGGCACAGGGGTCGTTCCACACGACCGTGACCACCGCTGACGCGCTGGTCACGTTGTCCTCGGCCGACCACGACACGCGCCTGTGCGCCCCCGAAGGTGACGTCGTGGTCCGCGGCTGTGCGATCGAGGTGCGCGCCGCGTGACCGCCCGGCTCGCCGTCCATCTGTCACCGCATGAGTTGCCCGAGTTGCAGCGAGCGGCACGGACGTTGCTGCGCACGCCGCTGGTGACCGCCCAGCAGGGTGACGACTACCGGCTCGTCGCCAAGTGGGAGTCCGTGCTGCGCACCGAGTTCACCCAGAAGTTCGGCTACCGCCTGGACGTGAGCCGTACCGCTGCCCGCCTGCTGCGCCGCCCGGCGTCGCTCACTTCCCACCGCGGCGCGACGCTCGAGTCGGGTCGCACGCTCAGCCGGTGGGGGTACGTGTATCTGTGTTGCACCCTCGCGGCGCTGGAGCACCCTGGTCACCAGGTCATCGCCTCGGAGCTGCTCACCCGGATCACCAACCTGGCCCGCGGCGACGACCGGCTGGCGATCGACACCACCGAGTACGCTCAGCGCCGCGCGTTCCGCGACGCGGTGCGCTACCTGGAACGCGTCGGCGTGCTCGTGGTGCGCGACGGCAACGTGGACGCGTTGATCGACGACGGACAGGTGCTCTGGGATCTCGACCGTGACGCCGCGGCGATGTGCATGGTCGCGGCACCGTCGATTCTGCGGTCGGTCGGCAGTGTGGAGGACTTCATCGCCGAGCACCCGCCGTCGAGTGCCGAGGCCCGCAGTCGCCTGGCCCGCCAGCGGCTCAACCGTCGCCTCGTCGACCAGCCTGTCGTGTTGTTCGCCGATCTGAGCGACGACGAGGCCGAGTTGGCGTGGCGCAATCGACGCCGTGAGGCCGAGAACGTCACCCGGCTCACCGGTTGTGAGGTCGAGCTGCGCCGCGAGGGGATGATCCTGATCGACCATCCGAACCGACCGCTGGGCGCTGCCCGCTTCCCCGGCACCGATGCGGTCGCGCACGCCGCGCTGCTGTGGCTGGATGCACTGCTCGCCGAGGCCGAACCGCCCGCCGTCACCGATGGCTCCGGACCTCTCACCGATGCCGGCGGTGGGAACCCCGATGGGCACGTCGCGTCCGACACCACTCGCTTCGTGCCCCACGACATCGCCGAGGCCTGTTGGACCCGGATGCTGGAGGAGTACGCGAACCGGCTCAACCAGTTCGCGCGGGAACGCCCCGACCGCTTCCGAGGAGACGTCGTCGACCTGCTGGGTCGATTCCGCCTCGCGACGTTCACCCGGCGCGGCATCGAGGTGACGGCATCGGCGAACCGTTACCGGGCCCGCCCGAGCCCGCGCGACGAATCGCCGGGCGCACCCGAACCGCAACAGGCGATGTTCTGATGCGCTTCGTCCCGACCCGCGCGGGTGTGTTGAACGTCTGGGAGTACGACGACCAGACCTTCGACTTCGGCGACGGCCGACTCGTGCTGCGCGGCCGGAACGGTTCGGGCAAGTCGAACGCGCTCGCGTTGCTGTTCCCCTTCCTGCTCGACGGGGTGATGAGCGCGCCACGGATGGACCCGATGGGCGGATCGAGGTCGATGAAGTCGCTGCTGCTGGGACGGGACGACGACGATCGGACCGGCGGCTACCGCAACGACTCGGGCACCGGGTACGTGTGGATGGAGTTCTCCGACGGCGCGACCCACGTCACGATCGGCGTCGGCGCGTCGGCGACGGTGCACCGCGACGCCGACGCGTGGTTCTTCGTGGTCGACGGGCGGGTCGGGGTCGACTTCGAGCTGGTCGAAGACGACATTCCCCTGACGCGCCGCAAGCTCGAGGAGCGGCTCGGTCCGGGCGTGGTCCGCAGACGGGCCGAGGAGTACCGCGACGCGGTGGACCGCCGCCTGTTCGGTCTTGGCGCGGCCCGCTACCGGTCGCTGGTCGACCTGTTGCTCACGCTGCGGCGACCGCACCTGGCCGGCAAGCTCGACACCGAGCATCTCTCCGCGACGCTCTCCGCGGGGCTCGGCGAGGTCGATGCGGCACTGATCGAGGACGTCGCGCACAGCTTCGACGACCTGGATGCGATGCGGCACGAACTCGACGGGCTCACCGCCTCGCTCGATGCCGTGGAACGCTTCCTGCCGATCTACCGGCAGCATCTGGTCGCCCACGCGCGGGACCGGGCGACGACGCTCGACGCGACCCGGGCCGAGGTGCGCCGCATCACCGCGGATCAGCGCCGCGTGGGCGAGGCGCGGGCGGCAACCGTGGAGGAACACGACCGGGTGTCCGCGGCGCTCGTCACCGCTGACGAAGCGGTGCGCGGCCTCGACGACACGATCACCACGATCCAGGTCTCCCCCGCCTACCGGTCCGCCGTCGCGCTCGCCGAGGTCGAACAGGCCGCCGCGACCGCGGCCGAAGCTTCGCTCCGCGCTGCGGCTCGCCAGACCGCCTCGGAGCACGACGTCGAGGTTGCGCTGGATACCCACCGCTCCGCGCAGAGCCACGTCGACCGGTGCGTCGAGCGGGTCGACGAGGCCGTCGCCGACTGGCGCGGCGCCGGCCGGGCGGCAGGCATCGACTGGCAACCGCCCGCAGCGAGCGGGCGCGTCGAACACGGTGTGCCCTCCGGCGACCATGAACCGGCCGGCGACCAGGCACCGACCATTGCGCCTGCGGGCTTCGACGAGGCGCACGCGACGACGCTCGTGATCGAACGCCATGCAGCGCTCGACGAGGTCGTGGCCCTTGCCCGGACCCGTGCCGAGGCCGCCGACGCGGCCCGACGCGCCGATGCGGAACTCACCGAGCGAAGCGACCTGCTCGCCGCGGCGACCGACGAGGCCACCGACTCCCGGCGAGCGTTGCACGCGGCGCGTCTCGCACTCATGGCTGAGCGCGACCGCTGGTGGACCCGCGTCGGCGACGCGGTGGGATCCCTCACCGAGTTGGTCCCCGGCCTGGCCCTGCCCGAATCGGTGTTCCCGACCGTGCCCGACATCAACACCCACGTCGACCAATTCGCGGACGAGGCCGACCCGGACGATCCAATGCACCACGTGATCGGCGACGCTTCGCCGACGAGACACCGCGTCGACGACGCCGCCGTCGATCGTGCGGCGTTCCACGAGACCGACCGGCTGCTGGCCGCGTTGGCCGCCGAGGGGCAACGGGCACGGGACGCCGCCGAACGTGACGTCGCCGAGCAGACGACGATCATCGGCGACCTTCAAGGCGAGTACCGACGGGTTGCGGAGGAACCGAACCCGGGGCCACCGCCGAACCCGACTCGCCCCGACGCGCACCAGACCGGCCGGGGCGGCTTGCCGCTGTATGTGTGCGTGGATTTCGCCGACACCGTTGCCGAGTCGGCACGCGCGGGCATCGAAGCGGCACTGGGCGCGTCCGGACTGCTCGACGCCCGTATCGGCGGCCCGGCGCCCGACCCGAACCTGCTCGACGCGACGATCCTCTGGTCGACCGACGCAACGAATGCGGCCCGAGCGACCGCGGGCGTGCCCGCGGGCACGTTGGCCGATCTGCTCGTCCCGGTACCCGTCGACGGGCTCGACGCGGCCTCGATCGCCTCGGCGCTTGCAGCAGTCCCGCTCGACGACGGCGTCGTCGCGTTGCACGACGATGGCCGCTGGCGGCTCGGGCCACTCACGGGTCGCTTCCACCAGGACGAACCGCTTTTCATCGGACACACGGCACGGGAGCGGCGCCGCGCCGCTCGCCTGGCCGAGTTGCAGGCCAACCTGGACGAAGCCCGTACCGAACAGACCCGGCGCGCGGCGCACCTCGCCGAGATCGTGGCCGGATGCGCAGAGCTGGAGAAGGTGCGCACGACCCAACCGTCCATCGACGGGGTGCAGACCGCTGCCGACACGCGACGGGCCGCGATCGTCCGGTGGCGTGAGCGGTCGGCGGCCCATGAGCGGAGCCGGGCCCTCGCCGACGAAGCCACCCAGCACGCGGAGGCCGCGTCGAGTGCCCTGCATCGGCGGGCGACCGCGCTACGGCTCCCCGCCGACCCGGTGGAGCTCGACGGCGTCCGTGGGGCGCTGCGCTCGTGTGATCGGGCGATCGCTCGGATCACCTCGTGTATCGAGACCCTCGACGCGGCCCGATCCGCGCTCGGCACGGCGACGGAGACCTTGGAGCGGGACCGGTCCCGAGCGACCGCCGATCGAGGTGTTGCTGCCGAGGCGCAGGCCAGAGCCGATCGCGAAGCCGCCCGCTACGCGGCGCTCCAAGCCACGGTCGGTGGCGACGCGCAAGGTGCGGTCGAGCGTCTGGCCGAGGCGCGACGAGAACGTGAACGACAGACGACCCAGCTCGAATCGCTCCGTGCCGTCCAGATCGATGCCCGGACCCGCCTCGCCACGCTGGACGAACGCCTCGACGGACTCGCGCGCGCCCATGCCGGCGCGGTCGAGGCGGCCGACGAGGCGTCGGCGCGGTTCGCGGTGATCACCTCCGACGAGATCGCCGAGGTCCTCGCCGTCGAGGGAGTCGAGCCGCGCGCCGAGCCGGCCCGGGCGGCGAAGGCCGTGCTGGCGTCGACCGAGCCCCCGCCCGACGATGCGACGAACCGCATGGAGAAGGCCCACCGAGAGATCCTGTTGGACGGGTTGCGGGCCGGCCACGACCCGTCGATGCCCAAGGTGGACGGCATCGACGTGGTCCGGGTGGGCACCACCGACGGGGAACTGCCGATCGGTGCGCTCGCCCGGTCGCTACGCGAAAACCACGACCGCACCGCCCTGTTGTTGTCTGATCGTGAGCGGGCGATCTTCGAGACACACCTGCTCACCAACGTCGGCGAGGCGCTCCGGCACCTTCTGCTGGAAGCCGACGCGTTCGAACAGCGCATCAACACCGAGATGACCAAGGCCCCGACCGAGAGCGGCATGGTCGTGGAGCTCACCTGGGAGGTCGCCGATGACGACCCGGAGATCCGCGGGGCGATCAAGGCGTTGCGCACCGACGCGAACCTGCTCGGACCCGAACAGCGCGAGGCGCTGCGGGCGTTCTTCATGCGACGCATCACCGACGAACGCAGCCGCGACCCGGGACGCAGTTTCGCCGAGACGCTCGGAGTCGTGCTCGACTATCGCTCCTGGCACCGGTTCGCCCTGTTCGCCCGGTTCGCGGATGGCAAACGACAGCGGGTGACCCGCAAGTTCTTCAAAGGTCTCTCCGGCGGTGAGGCCGCGACCCTGTTGCACCTACCGCTGTTCGCCGCCGCGGCGTCTCAGTATTCGAGCGGGAACGTCGCGGGGCCACGACTGATCGCGCTCGACGAGGCGTTCGCGGGGATCGACGACCAGATGCGTGCCCGATTGATGGGTCTGCTCACCGATCTGGATCTGGACGTGATCCTGACCAGTCACGAGTTCTGGGGTTTCTACGGCAGCGTCCCGTCACTGGTGCTCTATGACCTGGTGCGGCGACCACCGAACCCGGGCGTGTTCGCGCAGCGCTTCGACTGGACCGCCGGCGAGGTCGCGGGCCGATGACCGCCGACGTGCACCGCGGAGTGTGCCGCCGGTCAAGGGCGGTGGAGGTGGTCGCGTTTGACGGCGCATCGAGGTGACCCGCGACCGGTCAGCCGACGAGTGCGTCCGCACGGAGCCTGCCGGTGAGTGACCGAGACACCTCCCCCGGGGCGGAACCTCCTGCGGCGTCGATCCTGTCGGGGACCGAGTACGCGCGCTTGTGGGCTGCGGCACGACGTCGCCTCGAGCGGAACGGTCTGACCCTCGCCACGGGCCCGGTCCAGCTCGAGGATCTGTCCGACACCGAGATCGGCGCCATCTGCGGGCTGCTGGGTCGGCGCCGACCGTCGAACGATCGGTTGCGGGTGCGTCTGGAGGAGGTCGATGCGGTCCTGCGACGTGCGGGTTTCGGCGACGGCCTCGTCGAGGTGCTCGAAGTGCTCGGTGGTCCGTTGACCGATCGGCGAGCGGCGCGGCTTCGTGCCGATGAGGTGCGCGCTCGGCTGGACGCCGTCGCCAATGCCCACCCCGCGACGAGCGATCCGCGGGTCGGTGACTGGGTGCGCACCCTGCACCAGCGCGGCCGGATCACCCGGCTCGGAGTCGACGATCCTGCGGCGCTGCTCGGTGACACGCTCGACGTCGTCGAGGCGCTGCGAGCACGCCGCGACCCCCAAGCGGCGACCGGCACATCTCCCGGCCCGCGGGCAGTGCCGCTGTCGGTGTTCGCGGCCGGACTCCTCGGCGACGCGCACCAACTCGATGCCGACCGGCCCCTCGGCACACTCGTCGCGGATGCGTTGCGGACGCTGGCCGGCACCGACGACGCTCGGCTCGCGTGGGGCCAGTTCGGGGTGCAGCTCGACCAGGTCAACTCCTCGGCGCTGGCGTTCATGCTGCCGGGCGAACCCAGCTCGATCGCCTCGGCCGCGGCGGCCGCGGGCCAACCGCTGCGGGTCACGCACCGCATGATCGAAACCGGCTTCGGGTTGGACCCGGCCGCGATCGAAGCGGTGTGGCTGGTCGAGAACCCGTCGATCGTCACGCTCGCCGCGGATCGTCTCGGCACCGGGTGTCCGCCTCTCATCGGTCTGGACGGCATGCCCGCGGGCATCGTCGCGGCACTGGTCGACCAGGTCCGCTCGGCGGGCGCGACCGTGCACGTGCACACCGATCTCGACTACGGCGGCATCGCCATCGCCACCCACGTGCAGGCCCGCTTCGACGCGCGTCCGTGGCGGATGGATGCCGAGGACTACCTGGCGGCGATCGACGGTCCGACCCTCGCACTCGACCGGACGATCCCGCCCACACCCTGGTCACCCGGCCTGGCCGACGCCATGAACCGACATCGCCGAGCCGTCCACGAAGAGGCGAACTTCCCCACCCTCCTCGCCGACCTCGCCTCGCACCGAGCTTGACACAGCACCCCC
>JBDZVK010000079.1:0-9746 GCA_040255725.1 Actinomycetota bacterium | reverse complement strand
CCGGCAAGGCCGTGTTCTGTGAGAAGCCGCTGGCCACGAACCTCGACGACGTCGATGCGATGTGCCGAGCGGTCGCCGCGGCGGGCGTGACCAACCAGGTCGGGCTGATCCTGCGGTTCCTGCCACCCTTCCGTCTCGTGAAGCGCCTGCTGGCCGACGAGCGCGCCGGCAAGGTGCTCTCGGTGGTGTTCCGCGACGATCAGTACCTGCCCGTGGGCGGATCGTACGGGTCGACCTGGCGGATCGACGCCGACAAGGCCGGGCACGGCACCGTACTCGAGCATTCGATCCACGATCTCGACATCCTCGAATGGCTCCTCGGACCGGTCGCTTCGCTGTCGGCTGCGACGCGGAACCACCACGGCCACCGCGACATCGAGGACGTCGCCGCGGTGCGGGTCGATTTCGACTCGGGTGCGGTGGGCACGCTCACGTCGATCTGGCACGACATCGGTGAGCGCGAGAGCCAGCGCGGCATCGAGATCTTCTGCGACCGTCTCCACGTGCGCATCGAGGGCGACTTCGCCGGCCCCGTGCGGTGGCAGTTCACCGGATCGGAGCCCGAGGTGGCCGAGACCGATGCCCTGATGGCGATGGTCGCCGCCGACGCCGACCGGGGAAACCCGGCCCGCGCGTTCCTGACCGCCGTCCGCGACGGGCAGGGAGCGTCGCCGTGCTTCGCCGATGCGGTCGGCGCCCACGAGCTGGTCGACGCGGTGTACCGGTCGGCCGCCGCTGACGGCGCGCCGGTCGGCGACTTCCACCGGAGTGCCGCGGGCAGCGAACGCCGTCGCTGAGCCGCGACCCGGCGCGTTTGTCCACACGGGGGTCGCGTCGGGTTCTACCATCACTGACGTGCCGCGATGCGGAGGACATCCGATGTCGGCGACCCCCGATGAAGTGGAGAGGCTGGTGACCGCGACCGGCCTGCGCGCGCTCCTCGCGCACGTCGACGAGGTCGTCATCTGCTGCGACAACGACGGGACCGTCCACTTCGCCAACGACGCCTTCCGCACGCTGTTGGGCTATTCGCCGGAGCACTTCGTCGGCCGCAGCATCATCGAGATCGTGCATCCCGACCATGTCGGGCCGGCGCTCGAGGCGATCGCCCGGTGGGAGGGGCGGGCCGGCGCGCCACGCGGCGAACCGGTCAAGGTGCGGACCTCCGACGGCCTCTGGATGGAGGTGCGCTACGACGCCGCGATCGGACCCGATTTCGGGGCGATCGGCTCGCTCGTGCTCACCCTGCGGCCCGAATCGCAGGTCGACCTCGGCGAACGCGAACTGCGGGCGCGGGCGCTCAACGACGACCGGATCATCCGGTTGTCGTCGGTGTTCCTGAACCTGCCGACCGAGGAGTTCGACCACGGCCTGGAGGTCGCCGTCGCCGAGTTGGCGTCACTCGAGGACGTCACCCGGGTGTCGGTGTGGCGGGCCGACGACGATCGGCTGGTGCGCCGGGCCGCGTGGTCGGCGCCGATCGGTGCTCCCGCCGTCCCTCTGGCGCGTCGGATGCGCATCGCGGACTACGCCAGTCTCCGCCTCGCCATGCAGGGTCACGACACCCTGTTGAACGAACCGTGGCACCACGGCCCCGAATTCGCGGCCGAGCGCGAACTGTTCGAGCACGCGGGTACCACCGCCTGTCTGATCAGTCCGTTGGCGGCTGCCGACACCTTCGTCGGCATCGTCATGGTCGAGTCGACGTTGAACCAGGACTTCGGTGCGACGCATTTCGGCGCCACCCATTCGGCGTGTGCGATTCTCGCCGAGGCGTTCCTGCGCAACGACGTCGAACGAAGGCTCGCCATCCAGGCGTTGACCGACCGCGTCACGGGCATGGCCAACCGGTGGGCGTTCGACGTCGAACTCGAATGCGCCCTCGACGACCTGCAGGACGGCGCGCTCGGGAGCGTCACGTTGGGCGTCGTGGACCTCGACCGGTTCAAGATCGTGAACGACACCTACGGGCACGCGGTGGGCGACCGGCTGCTGTTCGAGTGCGCCGAGCGGCTCCGGGCCTGTGCCGAGGAGGGTACGACGCTCGCCCGACTCGGTGGCGACGAGATCCTGGTGCTCATCACCGACGCGGGTGGGCCCGATGACGCGGTCCACGCCGTGGAACGGCTGCTCTCGTCGCTCGACATGCCCTTCGACCTGCCCGGTGGGGCCATCGCGCTCACTGCCAGCGCCGGCGTCGCGTACACCGACGACGGCGACACCGAGCCGAGCGAGTTGATGAGCAAGGCCGACGTCGCCATGTACCAGGTGAAGTCGCGGGGCGGTGACGGCGTCGTCCTCGCCGACCCCGACGCCCACCGGGCACGTTCCGCGCGCCTCAGGCTCGAGACCGAACTCCGACGTGCGATCGACGCCGAGGCGCTCGAGGTCCACTACCAACCCGAGTTCGAGCTCACGACCGGTCGCCTGCTCGGCGCCGAGGCGCTCGCCCGTTGGGAGCATCCCCACCACGGGCTGCTCGCGGCGTCGGAGTTCATCCCCTTGGCCGAGGCGAGCGGGCTCATCTCGTCGATCGGTCGCCAGGTGCTGGCCGTCGCCTGTCGCACGGCCGCCTCGTGGAGCCGCCGGCTCGACGCCGATCCGTTCCTGCTTCGGGTGAACGTGGCGTCGCGTCAGCTCCGCCAGGTCGACTTCGTCGATCAGGTCGCCGACGCGCTCGCCGATGCGGACTATCCGGCGTCGGGCCTGTGCCTGGAGCTGACCGAGTCGACCCTGTTGACCGATCCGATCGTCGCGGCGGAACGGTTCTCGCAGTTGCGGGAACTCGGTGTGGGCCTGGCTATCGACGACTTCGGGACCGGGTACTCGTCGTACCTGCAGCTCCGGTCGCTGCCGCTCACCGCGCTCAAGATCGACCGCAGTTTCGTCACCGACCTGCCGCGCAGCCACACCGATTCGGCGATCGTCGTGGCGACGCTCGACCTCGCCGCCGCACTCGGGCTCACGGTCACCGCCGAGGGCGTGGAGACCGAACTCCAACGCGATGCCCTGATCGAGCTGGGATGCCCGGCGGCTCAGGGCTACCTGCTGGGTCGTCCGATGCCGGCCGAGTCGTTCGAGAAACTCTTCGACGCCGCGGCCTGACCGGTCCGGGACGCCGGGGACCGAGCCGCACGGTGGATCATCCGGGTCGCAGCAGCGGCGGGTTCACGCGCGTCGCCGGTCCGCGTCGGAACAGTTCCGCCGGGCGCCCCGGACCGTTCGTGGCCGCGGTCCCCACCGGGATCACGAACCCGGGGGTCGACAGCACCTTCCTGCGGAAGTTCGCGGCGTGGACCGGCGCGCCCCACACCGCTTCGTAGACGTCGCGCAACTCGACGATCGTGAAGGTCTCCGCGCAGAACGCGCAACCCAGCGTCGTGTACTCGAGCTTGGCACGCGCACGTTCGACCGCGTCGGTGACGATCCGGCGGTGGTCGAAGGCCAACTCGATCGTCGCTGCGGTACCGTCGCCGTCGAGATCGAGGTCCTCGATCGTCCAGAACCGGGCTGCGGCGGCGTCGTCGCCGGCCTCGGGGTTGGGCATGTCGGGGCCGAACGCCAGGTACGCGACCGACACGATGTGGCCCCGTGGGTCGCGTCCGGGGTCGCCGTAGGTGCCGAGTTGCTCGGAGTGGGCGACGCTGGTGGCGGTCTCCTCGGCGAGCTCCCGGTGGGCGGATTCGCTCAGGGTCTCGTCCGAGCGGGCGAAACCGCCGGGCAGGGCCCATCGACCCCGGAAGGGGTGACCACCGCGTTCGATGAGCAGCACCGCGAGGCGCCCGCCGCGGATCGTCAGGCACGCGAGGTCGACCGTGACCGCCATGGGCGGATGGTCGCGGAGCGAGTACCGGGCGAGGAACTCCTCCTCGGTCTGGTCGGCAGCAGGCGTGGTCACGGTGCTCAGACGATCGCCACGCCCTTGGCCGCCAGGTATTCCAGGGCACCCATGCGCATGACCGGGCTGACTCCGACGGTCAGGTCGACCAGCACGGTCGGGTCGTAGCCGAGCTTCGAGGCGTCGTCGGTCGTGTCCTTCACGCAGTGAGACGTCGCGATGCCGCAGACGTCGACCCGGTCGATCCCGTCGGCTTCGAGCAGGTCGGCGAGCATGCGGCCGTCGTCGGTGGCGCCCTCGAACGCCGAGTACGCGGCGGCGTGCCGGCCCTTGCGGACGACGTGGTCGACGCGGCCCTCCACGCCGGCGGTGAATGCCGGGTGGAACGCGGCGCCGGGTGTGCCGGCGACGCAATGGTCGGGCCAGGTGTCGACGAAGTCGGGCTCGGTGCCGGTGGCCGAGGCGAAGTGGCCTCCGGGGTCGATGTGCCAGTCGGCCGAGGCGATGATGCTCACGTAGTCGTCGCGGTGGTCGCGCACGTACGCGTCGATCGCGGCGGCACACGCCGCGCCACCCTCGACGGCGAGCGAGCCACCTTCGCAGAAGTCGTTCTGGACATCGACGACGAGCAGCGCTCGGCGAGTCGATGGTTCCGGGCCGGTCATGGTCGTCTCCTTTCGATCGGGTTCGGCGGTCTCAGGCCCCGGTGGCCGAGAGCACTGGCTCGGCCGGGCCTTCGGTGGCGATCAGGTGCGGCTCGCCGGGGGTGATCGCCCGGGCCGACGCGGGCAGTGCCGCCCGGATGGCGGCACAACGGGCCCGTGCGGCGGGCAGGTCGTCGGTGGCGGCGTCGGTGAACTCCCCGCCGACGACGTAGAGGATCTGGTGGCCGCCGGCGGTCGGCCCGGTCGCGGCGGTGTACTCGTCGAGGACCTCGAAGGTCTCGGCTTCGAGCACGCCCGCGTCGTCGACGACGCGCCGGACGCGTTTGACGCCACCCCGTGACGACTTGTTCGCGCTCACCTTGGCGACCGGTTCCATCCGGCCGTTGCGTTCGATCGCGACGAGCTTGTAGACGAACCCGGCCGCCGGGTAACCCGATCCGGTGACGAGGCGGGCACCGATGCCGTAGGCGTCGACCGGCGCGTCGTGGACCACCAGGTCGGCGATCCGGTACTCGTCCATGTCGCCGGAGGCCAGGATCTTCGTGTCGGTCGCGCCCTGCTCGTCGAGCTGTCGACGGGCGGCGGCGGTGACCTCGAGCAGGTCGCCCGAGTCGATCCGGATCGCCCCCGGCCCCGTGGCACCACGCAGTCGCGCCGCTCGGATCGCCGCGTCGATGCCGGCGGTGACGTCGTAGGTGTCGACCAACACGGTCGTGCCGGTGCCGAAGGTGTCGAACTGCGCGCCGAACGCGTCGAGTTCGCTGGCGTGGGCGAGGGTGAACGAATGCGCGGCGGTGCCCACGGTGGGGATCCCGTGGCGACGTCCGGCCTCGAGCGTGGCGGTGGCGTCGAACCCGACGAGGTACGCCGCCCGCGCGGCGGCCACCGCAGCGGCTTCGTGGGTGCGTCGGGCACCGAACTCGGCGAGGGTGACCGGTCGGGTCGCGGCCCGGGCCGCGTCGACCATTCGGGCGCCGGCTGCGGCGACGGCCGAGTCGTGGTTGAGGATCGACAACAGCACCGTCTCGAACAGCGTCGCGTCCGCGAACGGGGCGCGCACCGCGAGGATCGGGGAGTGGGGGAAGTACACGTCGCCCTCCGGGTAACCCCACACGTCGCCGGCGAAGTGCCAGCCTTCCAGCCGCCTGGCGACCTCGACGGTGATCGACCCCGAGTCGACGAGCCAGGCGAGGGTGGCGTCGTCGAAACAGAAGTCGTGGATCGCGTCGAGGGCGCGGGGGATGCCGGCGACGACGCCGTACCGCCTGCCCGCGGGCAGCTCCCGGGCGAACAGCTCGAACACGGCCATGGCGTCGGCGACACCCGATCGGTGCGCTGCGGCGGCCATCGTGTACTCGTAGCGATCGGTCGACAGTGCCGTGGTCATCGGCGACCTCCCGGTAATAAATCTCAAGCTGAGTCTATTCTGCCACGCCGACCACCCCGCGACAACCTCGCTGTACCCGGCGCGCCATGGGCCCACGGCGACCCGGGGGTGGCCGGTCGGGCCGACCGATGGCGCAGACCTCAGGCCGCCGGGCCGAGGGTGACCTCGTCGCCGACCGCGATCCGGCCGGGCGAGGCGATCGCGCAGTACACGCCCAGGTTCGAGCCGTGCTGATCGGTGATCGTGCGCGACGTGGTCTTGTCGCGGCGCAGCGCCGGTCGGTCGCCGAGCGCAGGCTGCACCCGGGTCGGCATCACGCACCGGATCGTGGGGATCTCGGGCTTCACCGAAGCGGTACCGAGCGTGACCGTCCGGTTCAGCCACGCGTCCTCGACGTACCCGTCGGACCCGCCGGTGTCGATCAGCGCCGTGGGGCGGAACCGGCGGATGTCCCAGTCACCGTCGGGATGATGGGCCCCGACCTCGGCCAGGCTCGCCGAGGTCAGCAGGTGCGCGCCGTACAGATCGACGAAACTCCCCACCGGGATGTCGATGTCGAACCACTCGGCATCGGGAGAATCGTCGATGTCGAAGGCGAACTCGTAGACACCGTTGGTGTGCTCCGGATCGGCTTTCTCCAGCGTGACCGCGAACCCCAACCAGTCGCTGAGCACGTCGTCGACGTCGGCGTCGTCGGGTCGGTGGGTCGAACCGTCGGGCAGGGTCATCACCACACCGTCGTCGGTGGTCACCGCGTACGCCTCGAGCAGCACGCCGTGACGTTTCGCCGAGAGGATCTTGCGCGACCCGACGTCTCGCAGCGCGTACCGACGATCGCCGACCACGCCCGTGGGGCCGACGACGACCTCGGTCATCGGTTCGCCCTGGAACGACTTGACGGGGAACCGCCAGAGCTCGGCCACCTGCCCGACGACTTCGGAATCGGTGTTCATGCGACCAGATCCTGCCACCGGAGACCAAGATGGGTCCATGACCGTGCTCGATCACCCCGTCTTCGATGCCGACAACCACTACTACGAGGCGCTCGACGCGTTCACACGGCATCTCGACCCGACGTGGGGGCCACGCACGCTCCAGTGGGCCGAGATCGACGGTCGTCGGCGCCACGTGCTCGGCGGAAAGGTGTCACGGGCGGTGGTCAACCCGACCTTCGACCCGGTCGCCGAGCCCGGGGTGCTGCGCGACTACTTCCGGGGCAACCCGCACGGTGACGACCCGATCGAGATGCTCCGTGCCCGCACCCCGATCCGGGAGTGCTACCGCGACCGCGACGCCCGGATCGCCGAGATGGACGCGCAGGGCGTCGAGCGGATCTGGCTGTTCCCGACCCTCGGCATGGTGTACGAGGAGCCGTTGCGACACGACCCGGAGGCCGTCACCGTGCTCTTCGGCGCCTTCAACCGGTGGCTCGCCGAGGACTGGGGCTTCGCGTACCGCGACCGCATCTTCGCCGCGCCGTACCTGACCCTCGCCGACCCGGCCTGGGCCGAGGCCGAACTGGCCTGGGCGCTCGACGGCGGCGCGCGCACGGTCGTGATGCGTCCCGCCGCGCCGACCACCGCGGCCGGGCCGCGCCCGCCGACCGCCCCCGAGTTCGACAGGTTCTGGTCGTTGGTGGAGGAGGCCGGCATCACCGTGGTCGTGCACGCCGGCGACAGCGGCTACTCGTCGAACGGCTACGCCGACGAGGGGTTCTCGACGAACTTCTCGGGCGGGATCCCCCAACCGATCAAGTTGCTCACCATGGAACGACCCATCGAGGACTTCCTCGCCTCGCTCGTCGCCGACAACCTGTTCGTCCGCCACCCGCGGTTGCGGGTCGCGTCGGTCGAGAACGGATCGGGGTTCCTCCGTGGCCTGTTCCACCGCCTCGACTCGCTCGGCACCAAGCTGCAGGGCTGGTTCAGCGACGATCCCGTCGCCACCTTCAAGCGCCACATCTGGATCAACCCGTTCTGGGAGGACGACGTCGACGAGGTCGTCGGGTTGATGGGCGCGCAACGGGTGATCTTCGGTTCGGACTGGCCCCACATCGAGGGCATGCCACGCCCGCTGGACTACCTCGACGAGGTCGGACACCTCGACGCGGCAGATCTGCGACGCATCATGCTGGAGAACACCGCGGAGCTGAACGAATCGGCCCGGTGACAACCTCGGGCGCGGTCCGACCGTCGGCGACCGTGAACCTCGCCGCGACCCGCCGCCCGGACTGATCACGGATCGGCGGACTCGATCGGTTTCACTCGCCGGTGGGGGAGCGCCGCTGCGCGCGGGCGCTGCACGCCGCCCACACCGCGGCGCCGGCGAGGGCGACGGCCGCGACGATGCTCGCGGTGTGCGTGCCGTCGACGAACGCGGACCGTGCACCATCGGCGACCACCTCGGCAGCCCGATCGGGAAGCCGGTGCGACGCGACGATCGCGGCGCCGAGCGATTCGCGGGCGGTGTCCAGCACGTCGGCCGGCGCGGCGAGCAGGTCGATCCTGGGGCGGTACACCGCGGTCATGATGCTGCCGAGAATCGCGGTGCCGAGCGCGATGCCGAGTTCGTTCGCGGTCTCCGACACCGCCGCGCCGGAACCTGCCCGCGCGGCGGGGACGACGGCCAGGATCCCGTCCACCGCCACGGTCATCGCGGCGCTCAGCCCCGCGTTCAGCACGGTGATCGCGATGACCGCCGACACCGTCGAACCGTCGGGGTGCAGTTGCGCCATGAGCACGAAGCCGATCGCCCCGGTCGCCAGGCCGGCGGCGATGACCGTGAACGGACCGAAACGACGGGCCGCGGCCGGTGACGCCAGCATCGCCACCGCCGCGACGGCCGAGGCCGGGAGCAGGAGCACGCCCGCGGCGAGCGCGGTCATCCCGACGACCAGTTGCAGGTACTGGGTGATGACGAACAGTGATCCGGCGAGACCGAAACAGGCCAGTAGGTTGCCGGACACGGCCATCCGGAACCGGGGCAGTCGAAACAGGCCGACATCGATCATCGGGTGCGGGATGCGTCGTTGCCGCCGCACGAATGCCACCCCGGCGACGACACCGACGACCAGCGTGACGGCGACGACCATCGACGCGCCGTGCTCCGCGAACGACTTGACCGCGTAGACGGTGGGGAACATCGCCGCCATCGACAGTGCCGCGCTGAGTAGATCGAAACGACCCGGGTCGGGATCGCGGGATTCGTCGATGAGCCGCGGGGCGAGCACGAGCAGTCCCAGCGTGACCGGGACGTTCACGACGAAGATCGACCCCCACCAGAAGTGCTCCAGCAGCAACCCGCCGAGGATCGGACCGATCGTGGCGCCCACCGCGAACGCCGTCGCCCATATTGCGATCGCCGTCTGCCGCTCGCGTTCGTCGGGGAAGATGTTGCGGATCAACGAAAGGGTCGAGGGCATCAGCGTCGAGCCGGCGACGCCCAGCAGCGCCCGGGCGACGATCAACATGACCGGACCGGTCGAGAACGCGGCGATCAGCGAGGCCCCGGTGAAGCCGGCGCCGCCCATCAACAGCAGCCGCCGTCGACCGATGCGGTCGCCGAGCACCCCCATCGTGACCAGCAGACCCGCGAGCACGAACGAGTAGATGTCGACGATCCACAGCAACTGGGCACTCGTCGGTTCGAGGGTCTCCGACAGCACCGGTACCGCGAAGCCGAGGATCGTGGCGTCCATCGAGATGAGCAGCACCGGCAGGACCAGTGCGCTCAGTGCCCACCAGCGCCGGTTGTCGGAGTGCACCCGGCGACTGTACCGAGCGCCCCACCACCGTACGGAACGGGTTCAGCGGGCTGCGGCGACCGCCCCGGAGGGTCGGAAGACCCTGCTCCGGTC
>JBDZVK010000078.1:0-9802 GCA_040255725.1 Actinomycetota bacterium | reverse complement strand
AACTTCGACTTGGTGACCGAGTCGTTGACGTTGATGGCGGTGAAGCGCAACTCGCTCGCGTCGAACATCTGGTACAGCCGGTGCACGCCGGTGGTGGTCTCCTCGGACACCCCCTGGATTCCGGCGACGGCCTTGGTCCACCGGTCCGGCGAGCCGGCAAGGCTCTTGGCCAACAGGCCGAGCACGACCTGCCATTCCTCGGCGTCGTCGTCGGTCGGCTCGGGAACAGCACCGGCGGCTTCGTACTCGGCGCCCTTGTGCACCAGCAGGGTGGCGTCACCGCCGTCGTCGAGGATGAGCGACGGACCATCGGCGCCGGGCCAGGTCAGCGCCTGCTCGGTGCACCACCAGTACTCGGTGAGGGTCTCGCCCTTCCAGGCGAACACCGGCACACCCCGGGGGTTGTCGGCCGTGCCGGTCGGGCCGACGGCGACGGCCGCCGCGGCGTGGTCCTGCGTGGAGAAGATGTTGCACGACGCCCAGCGCACCTGCGCGCCGAGCGCGGTCAGGGTCTCGATCAACACCGCGGTCTGGATCGTCATGTGCAGCGACCCTGTGATGCGGGCGCCGGCGAGGGGCTGCGCGTCGGCGTACTCGGCCCGCAGCGCCATGAGGCCGGGCATCTCGTGCTCGGCGAGTTCGATCTCCTTGCGGCCGAAGGCGGCGAGCGACAGGTCGGCGACCTCGAAGTCCTGGTCTGACGAAGCCTGGTCTGACATGGGGGTTCCTCCGGAGGAAGTCTTCAGCGTTGGCGGGCCATCAGGGGCGCGCGCGGTGGGCGGTGAGGGCCGGGGTCAACAGACGCCTCTCATCTCAGCCCGTGCTCGATGCGACCGAAGGTCGAATCGACTCGGACGAGGTTAGCCGCCCCGGCGTCGAGGCCACGGACCCATGCTCACGACCCCGGCCGTCCAGGACGAATTCGGACCGAAAACGTCGACGTCCAGCACGGTCACCGATGTCCCGCGACCAAACAGTCGACAACCAGCATTGTCGCCCCAGATTTCGGATGGGGGCGGGGTGAGGCGGGCGGAACGAGCGGGACCAGAAAGATCAGGGCGCGGGTGCGTCCTCGTCACCCGACGACCGACCCTCGGTCGGGCGCGTGAGCGCGTCGAGCAGCGACAGCCCACTCCCCTGCGTCATCAAACCCTGTTGATCGGCTTCGATCGCGGCACGGGTCGGCGCAGGTGGGGCCAGCCCGACGATCCCGATCACGACCACCAGTGCGAGCATCCACCATTCGAACGTGAGAAAGAAGACCACGAGCGCGAACAACACGGGAGCCTCACCCAGCGCCATCCGCACGATCATCCGGCTCTTATACGACGATGCGAGCGACCGGTCGTCGGTCGCGTCGAGCGGCGGCACGATCCGGGAACGCAGAACCAGCGCGAGGACGCTGACGGCGACCACCACGATCGCCATCTGGTTCGGCGGATCTTCGGGCGGCTCGGTCGTGGCCACGAGGTAGCCGACAACGAGCGTGAACAACACGACCCCGGCCACCAGCGACAGATAGATGATCCGCAGGCTCGTCAGGATCGACGGTGCGGTCCCTCTCGGCCGAGCAGCCGCGGACCATGGCCAGCCCGGATCTTCTCCCATGGCCGGGACCGTAGCACCAGCATTCCTTGGGCGGTGGTCGCCGTCGACTCGCCGGTCACAGGCGTCGCGGCGCACGGCGTTACGCTCTGGACCAGGTGACGATTCTGGGGCAATCGACTCGGCGACGCCCCGCGGGCACGACCGCCGCGGGCACGACCGACAGTGCTGCAATCGACGCGGCCGCCCCCACGATCGCGTACGTCCCCGCGCTCGACGGGCTCCGCGGTCTCGCCGTCGCAGCCGTCGTCGCATTCCACGTCGGCCATCTGAAGGGTGGCTACCTCGGGGTGGACCTGTTCTTCGTGCTGTCGGGCTTCTTGATCACGTCGCTTCTGCTCGCCGAAGCGCACGGTACCGGTCGCGTCGCACTCGTCCGCTTCTGGGAACGGCGGGCACGTCGGCTCCTTCCGGCACTGGCGGTGATGCTCGTCATCGTGGCCGCATACGCACGCTTTGCGGCATACCCGTCCGAGCTCCACCGCATCCGCGGAGACGGCATCGCGACCATGCTGTACGTCGCGAACTGGCGCGAGGTCTTCAGACAGGTCGGCTACTGGATGCTGTTCGTCTCGCCGTCGCCGCTGAACCACACGTGGAGCCTCGCGATCGAAGAGCAGTTCTACCTCTTGTGGCCGCTGCTGTTCGTCGCGCTCGTAGTGGTACTTCGACGCCGCTCCCGGTCCACGACCGCCCTTGCCACCGGTGTCGGCGTCCTCTGCGCCGTCCTCGCCGCCGCTTCGCTGGCGGCGACGCTGTGGATCGGCCGCAACGACTCTTGGGACCGCGTCTACTACGGCACCGACACCCGGGCGTTCGCCCTCTTGGTCGGTGCCGCCCTCGCGGCGGTGCGAGCACGCTCCTCTGCCGTTTCGACCGGCCGGGCCCGTCGGACACTCGAGACGGGAGGCCTGATCGCGTTCGCCGCGCTGATGATCGCCTGGGTTCGCCTCGGCGAGGAGTCCTGGGTGTTGCGCCACGGGGGCCTGGCGGCGTGCTCGGTCGCAGGCGCGCTCGTGATCGCTGCCGCGAGTCACGCCCGACGCGGCCCGCTCGCCAAGGCTCTCGCCTGGACACCGTTGCGGTGGTTGGGCCTGATCTCCTACGGCGTCTACCTCTACCACTGGCCGGTCATCGTGTGGCTCGACGCCAAGGCGACCGGCCTCTCAGGTGCGTCACTGATCGCCCTCCAGATCGTGGTGACGCTCACCATCGCGATCGCGTCGTACCACCTGGTCGAACAACCGATCCGTCACTCCCGAACCTGGCCACGCCTCACCACCATCGCCGTGCCGACCATCGGCTTCGCCGTGGTCATCTCCCTCCTCGGCGTCAGCACCATCGGCTACCTCCCGCTGGAGTCACCGCGCGTGCCCTCGGGGTCCCCGCCCCGACCGGCCGCCGACGGCCCCCCGATCATGGTCATCGGCGATTCCGTCGCGGACTTCGTCACCAAGGAGGGGATCATCTACCTGCGTTCGAATCCGCAACCGGACGTGGTGAATCAGACGATCCAGGGTTGCAGCGAACCGCCCACCGATGTGATCAGGTACCGCAGCGGGGAGACGTCGAGGGCCTTCACGCGCCACTGCGACGGCGGATGGGACGCACAGGCCCGCCGGTTCGACCCCGACTACGTGGTCTACATGACGGTTGGGGTGTCCGACGGCGAAGTGCGCGCGGGCGGTGAGTGGCTCCACCCGTGTTCGGACGGCTATCGGGATCTCGTGGCCGCACGTATCGAAGACCTGGCAGAGCGGTTCGCCGGTGTGGGGGCGACGCTGGCCGTGGTCACCGCAGTTCCCGAAGATCCGAGAAGCCGCGACGAACTGGCCTACCGGCGGTACCTCGACGCGAACGCCTGCTGGAATGCGGCGGTACGTCATGCAGCCGCATCCGCACGACGGCCTGTGGTGCTGATCGACCTCGCGGACCAGTTCTGCACCGATCGTGAGTGCCGCCTCGACACTCCGGATGGATCGGCCGAGCGAGAGGACGGCGCGCACTACCGGGGACGCGCTGCGCAGATCATCGGCAAGGAGATCCTCGCCAAGTTGAAGATCGAAGCCGAGCTTCCCGGTTGAGGCCCGACGGATCGGCGACGCGGAACGACGGGGTCCACTTCCGGGGACGAGCTGCTCAGGTCATCGTCAAGGTCATCCTCGCCCACGTGGGTATCGAGGCATCACGCTCGGACTGACGAGCCGTGACGTGCACCGGTGACGTGGTGCTCAGGTCGACGAGGCGGACCAGAACTCGTTCAGGATCGACACCGCAGACGGGTCGACGCCGGTAAGGGCCGCGAGTTCCACCCCGACCCACTGACCGCGGATCGCCAGATCGAGATACGCGGCGAACCCGCGGGCCTCGGTGGCCACGGTGTGCACCTCGTGGACGACCTCACCGAACAGCTCGTCGAACCGGTCGAGCTGCCCGGCCGCGAGCGAGCCTTCGACGTCGGCCGGCGCACGCAACAACACCATCGTGAACACCTGACGGGTCAGATCCCCCGCCTGGCCGAACATCGCCAGCTCCGAATAGGCCATCGACGGCACGCCGTCGGCGAACGCGGCGAGCTTCGCCGACTGGTTCACGGCCGACTTCCACCATTTCGCCGCCGCAGCCGCCACCCCGTCGGCGCCGTAGACCAGGGGCAACATCCGGTCGATGCGGCGCGCCAGGCTCGACGACTCGGGCCGGTTGCGGCCCTCGGGTTCGGCGGCGCAGTCCGACGTGGCGAGCGCCGACTGCGCGAGCGCCGCGGCCATGACGCCACCGGCTCCCGGAAACAGCCCGACGGCCTCGAAGACGCCCAGCAACGGTACGAGCACGATCCCCGGCAGCACCCGCGGCGTCACGTCGGCCGACTCCAACGCCAGCACCCGGGCGCCCGCGACCACCGCGTCGCCCGCGAACGAGCCGTCCGCGGTGGCCACCACCACATCGGCCCCGACCGACCGCGCGCCCTCGAGCACGTGCCGGCTCCGCTCGTCGACCCGGGTCAGCGCCACCACCACGACCAACGTGGTCGGGCCCACCCAACCGGGCAGGCGCCCACCCCGGTGCACCACGACGGGCACCGAGACCTCGGTCGACACCGCCGCAGCCGCCAGGTCCGCATCGAGTGCGTCGTCACCCGCCGCGCAGATCACCACGCCGGTCACCAGCTCGGCATCGGGCAGCGCCAGCCCGTCGAGGTCGCGGGTGGCCAGCTGGCTCAGCCGTTGCGGCAACAGCTCGAGCGCACCACGGAGGTTCCCGCCGTCGGGTCGGGACGCGTCGAAGCACCCGTCCGTCACGAGCCGACCACGGCCATCGCCGAGCCGGACACGTCGACCGACCGGGTCACCACGGAAGCGGCCGTGATCACCACCGGTCGGGACGCGTCGGCCGAATCGGTCGTCACGAGGTCGGCCTCAGCCCTCGCCGGTGGTGCGGATCCCGCCCCCGTCGAACCGCTGCTGCAGCTCGGCCGCCTCGTCGTCGTCGACCTGGGTGGCCTCGGAGACCAGCAGCACCGGGATGTCGTCACGGATCTCATAACGACGGTGCAGTCGTGGGTTGTACAGGAACCCGTCATCACCGAAGTACCACAGCGGACCTTTGTCCTCCGGGCACACCAGGATGTCGAGCAGGGCGGTGTCGAGGGCCATTTCGTGACCTTTCGGTTCGTGTCTCTTCTACTTGCTCACGCGCCGGTCATCGCGGCACGGACTTCGTCGACGTGGCGGGCGACCTCGTCAGGGGTCGGCGCCTCGAGATTGAGCCGGAGCAGCGGCTCGGTGTTCGACGGTCGCAGGTTGAACCACCAGTCGCCACAATCGACGGTCAACCCGTCGAGGCGATCCTGGGGACGATCCGCGTACCGGCGGGCGACCTCGTCGATCACGGCGGCGGTGTCGTCGACCGTCGTGTTGATCTCCCCCGACGCGGCGTACCGCTCGAACCGCTTGCGCAGCTCCGACAGAGGCTCATCGTGCGCCGAGACGTACTCGAGCACGTGCATCGCGGCGATGATGCCCGAGTCGGCCCGGTAGTTGTCACGGAAGTAGTAGTGGGCGGAGTGCTCGCCGCCGAAGATCGCGCCGGTCTCGGCCATCACGGCCTTGACGAAGGAATGCCCCACCCGGGTCCGCACCGGGACGCCGCCGCCCTCGGTGATCAGCTCGGGCACCGCACGTGAACAGATCAGGTTGTACAGGATCGTCGCGCCCGGCTCACGCTCGAGCATCATCGACGCGACCAACGCGGTGGTCGTCGAACCCGACATCGGTTCGCCCTTCTCGTCGACCACGAACACGCGGTCGGCGTCGCCGTCGAAGGCCAGTCCGAGATCGGCCCCGGTCTCGACCACACGGGCCCGCAGGTCGGCCTGGTTCTCGGTCTGGATCGGGTCGGCCGGGTGGTTCGGGAAGGTGCCGTCGAGCTCGGCGTACATGATCTCGATGCTCACGGGCAACGGGTCGAACACCGCCGGCACGATCAGCCCACCCATGCCGTTCGCGGTGTCGGCGACGATCTTCAGCGGCCTGAGCGCAGCCGGATCGGCGAGGAACGACCGCACGTGCTCGGCGAAGGCACCCAGCAGATCGCGCGCCGAGATCGACCCGGCCTCCGACGGTGCCGGCGGCAGCTCACGGGCGGCGTCGGCCCGGATCCGGTCGAGCCCGGTCTCCTCACCCACCGGGCGTGCCCCGGACCGGCAGAACTTGATGCCGTTGTACGCCGCCGGGTTGTGCGACGCCGTGAACATCGCCCCAGGCGAATCGAGGTACCCCGCGGCGAAGTACAACAGGTCGGTCGAGGCGAGGCCGAGATCGATCACGTCGAGACCCTGGCGTTGCACGCCCCGGGCGAACGCGCCCGACAGCTCGATGCCCGACTCGCGCATGTCACGGGCGACCAGCACCCGACGGGTGCCCGGGTCGACCTCGGACACGTAGTGGGCGAACGCCGCACCGATGTGCTCGACCACCTCCGCGTCGATCTGGTCCGGATAGGTGCCACGCACGTCGTAGGCGTGGAAGATCTCGTTCAGGTCGGCCATGACGACACCAGACCCTAATCGGCCGTTGGAGAATCGTCGGGTTCCGGTCGGTCGGCCACCGGGTCGACCGGGCGGGTCGGAGCCTTGGGTGGCGGCGCGACCGGGATGGTCGGCCCCGGCCCGGCCGGCTGCGGTCCCGGTGATGCGCCGGTGTCGCCGGGCCCCGGTGGTGGGCCGGTCGGTGGCACGCCCGGTGGCGACTCCGGCGGCCCGTCTCCCGGTAGCGACCCGTCGTCGTCGATGCCGTCCGGCCCGCCATCGTCGCGTCGCCGCGCTCGTCTGGCGGCACGCCGGTCGGCGAGACGCTCACCGAGCCGCTCGTACACCGGCGACGCGACCGCCACCGCCGGCCGCCGCGCCAGGTACGCGAGCGCGGCCAGGCCCACGATCAACAGCGCGATGCCGGCCCAGTCGACCGGCGTGCGCCCGTAGCGCAACTCCACGTGCTTCGACGTGGGGATCACGACCATCTGATTCGGAGTGATCCGGTACGGGCCCTTGGCGCCGTCGACCTTCCAGTTCGGAAAGTACGACACCTTCACGCGCACCGGCACGCCGACCTTGTCGACGTCGAACGAGACCGAGTCGGTCGACGACGAGACGTTCGACACCTTCACCTCGGGCAGCGCCGGAGTGTCGACCCGGGGAAGGGGCACCTCGGCCGACTTCCCCGTCACCTGGGTGACGGTGTCGGTCAACGTCGACCAGTCGTGATCCCAGTACGACGTGTCGACCTTCACCCGCTTCCAGTTCGACGGCCCGCTGAAGGCGAAGGGCACGTCCCAGCGGGTCGGATCCAGATACCACGCCACCGAAGGCTGCACCGACGACACCGCCTGGTCGTGGACGTTCCACACCACCGGTTCATGGGTCAACGGGGTCACCAGCGACGAATCCGCGATCTGGTACACGTGCCACGGACCCGACGTGGCGACCTTGGTCAGCTCCGGCAACTGGTCGGCGGCGCCGATCGTCGAGGACGAGTCGGCCAGGTAGTACTTCACACCCAGCATCTGCAGATGCTTCACCCCCGCGGCCACGTCGAGTCCCGGGTAGGGCAGCCCGCGCATCGGGTTCGACGGCTTCGCCGACAGCTCCGCCGCGTCGATGAAGTGGAACGGCGTGGTCGCCGACGACTCGAAGTACAGCCCCTCCATCGATCCGATGCACGAGTCGGTCCAGTACGGCAGCAGCATCAGGGCCATCGGCGTGCCATAGGCGCCCTCGCGGTCGTTGTCGGCCTCCCACATCGCCCGTCCACAACCGTGCGCGGGGTCGTTGCCGAGGCGGGCCATGGTCTCGACCAGGTCGTGGTACTCGGCATAGGGATTCGCCGAGGTCGCCGTGGCGGCGGTCCGCCCCTCGTAGCCGGCGTAGTTCCACTCGGCCCAACCCGACGCCGGGTTCGAATCGCCGGTCGCCCACCAAAGGAAGTGGTACTTGCCGTCGGCCTTGCTCGTCGACCCGCCGGGCAGGCGGTGCAACGGCAGACCGACGAACACGAACGCGGCCAGCACGGCGAGCACCGCGCAGCCGTTCGTGACGAAGGCATTCGGGCGACCCGGCGCCCGGGTCAGCAGGGTCGACAGCGCGAAGATCACACCGAAGACCCCGAACGCGGCGAGGAACATCAGCGACAGGTAGTAGAAGGGCAGGATCCGGGCGTTCCAGAGCTGGATCTGGGGCATGAAACGGAACGCCACCGCGGTCACGACCACACAGCCGATCAGCATCTGGCCGATCCGGTTGCGGAACGCGAGCGCCACCACCACCCCCACCGCGGCGAGCAGGAAGATCCACGTCATCCGGCTCGGGAACAGGTAGTCGGTGTAGCCGAGGCCGCTGGGCGGCAGTTGCTCGAAGCCCATGTCGATCGTGAACTTGCGATACCAGTAGAACGGCAGCATCCAGAACGCCGCCAGCGCCCCGGCCACCACACCGATCACGGCGAGCATCTTGAACCGCCCGACCGAGGGACGCACCGCGAAGAGCACCGCCGTCAGCACCAGCGCGAAGAAGAACGGCAGCAGGTGACACAGTCCCACCAGCGCCAACAGCCCGGCGGCCGACGCCCGGTGGCGACCGGTGCGCAGCGACCGTGCCAGCACTCCGAAGTACACCAGCGACAACGACAGCGCGATCGAGAACGAGTACTCCCCCGCCATCGTCGACAGCATGTTCCCGCCGATGATGTTGCCCGTGCCGATCAACTCCCCGCTGGAGGGGTACCTGACCAGTGGCTCACGGTTGTACACGAACACCAGCGCCGCGGCCGCGAAGATCGGCGGCGCGGGGAAACGCAGGTCGGCGAGCTTGGCGAACGCCCACGCCGAGATCGGCATGGTCACCAACCCCGCCACGGTCACCAACTTGAACGCGATGTTGTAGGGCACCGGGATCGACACGACGACCAGGATCAGCCCGACGACCGCCAACAGCTTGCGGGCGGCGAACAGACGGCGCGACACGAACCCCGACACCGCGACGGCCGCGGAGACGAGCACCGCCGGCACGGCGCCGAGGCCCGGCACGCCCTTGGTGACCGCCACGATCGCGTAGGCGGGCAGGACCATGTAGTACCCGAACGCCGGAAAGCCCGCGTACCAGTCGGGGGTCCAGCCGGTGAACCGGAAGTGCGGCAGCACGTGCCGCATCAGATACATCGGACCCCACACGTGGGCACCCATGTCGCCCCCGGTCGGTGTGGTGTCACGCAGGAGCAGGTTCGGGTGCAGCGTCGTCAGGATGTAGACCGACGCGCCCACCACGACGACGAGGGTGACCCACGACGAGAGCGGTTGGCGGAGCAACCGAGACACCCAGGCCGTCAGCCGGGCACGGTTCGCCCGCCACCCCGGCTCGAGCGGCGGCAGATCGGCCCGCTCGGCCCGCGGTGGCGTCACCGGGGTCACCAGGTCGTCCCAGGAGTCGGCCGCGCGGAGCAGTTTGGCCTCGGCGATCGCGACCGCGTCGTCGGTCGAACCCCGGCGTGGCGGCTCGCCGTCGTCGGCTCCGGCGTCGTCGGTCGCGCCCCGGCCTGGCGACTCCCCGGCGGCCTCGTCGGACCAGGCGCCGACCCCACCGGTGTCGCCATCGGGAGGAACTTCCGCGGGGACCTCGATCGGCGCGAGCAGCTCGTCGATCGGCTCG
>JBDZVK010000077.1:8561-9873 GCA_040255725.1 Actinomycetota bacterium | reverse complement strand
TCGGCGCTGATGCGTTCCGAGCCCGATCCCGAGGTCGTCGACTGGCTCGACTCGCAGGCGGCCGAGTCCCTCTGGACGACCACGGTGACGGTGTTCGAGATCTGTGCGGGAATCGAACGCCTGCCGGTCTCCAGGCGTCGGCGTTCCCTCCAAGACGCCTTCGCGCAGGTCTTGGAACACGACCTCGACGGACGGGTCGTGAACTTCGATGAGTCCGCCGCACGAGCCGCGGGCAAGCTCCTCGCCGGACAGGAGGGCGTCGGAAGATCGATCGAGATCAGGGACGTGCAGATCGCCGGCATCGCACTCGCGCGCCGGGCAACCGTGGCGACTCGGAACATCAGGCACTTCCAGCATCTCGGCGTCGACCTCGTCGACCCGTGGAACCCCGGCGCCGGCGAACGTCGGTCACCGTGAGCTGGTCCCGACAAGACTGGGCCGATGGACGACCCCAACATCCTCGTCGACACCACCCCGTCGATCGACGCCATCGACCCCACCCTCACCCACTCGGTCATCACCGACGCCTGGGGGTTGTTCTACGCCCAGGGCGGCGTGGTCATGGCCGCCGCGCTGCGGGCGATGACCGCGGTGTTGGAACGCGACGACTTCGCTCTGGTGAGTGCGAGTGCCACGTTCTGCCGTCCGGTGGCGTGTGGACCGGTCCAGACCCGGGTGGATGTGTTGCACAGCGGTCGTCGAGGCGCGCAGGTCGTCGGCTCGCTGCGGGACCCCTCAGCCCGGGCCGGGGCGGTGAGCGTGGCGGTCTCGGCGGTGTTCTGCGACCCGAACCTGCCCGGGCCGAGCGTGTCGCCGTTGTCGCCACCGCCCGAGTTGCAGCATCCGCCGGCCGCGGACGCCGAGCAGGCATCGATCGAGAATGCCTTTCCGCTCGGGTTTCTCGACAACACCCAGTGGCAGACCGCCGCCCAGCCCGACGGCACGCCGCCCGACGCCGGGTCGGCGTCCGGTGGGCAGCCGCCGCGTTTGGCGTTGTGGTTCCGGTTCAAGAACCCCCCGGCGCATCCTGAGGACCCGTGGGAGCCGGCGCTGTTGCCGATCCCGGGCGACGCGCTCGGGTCCGCACTGATCGTCGCCGTGGGTGACGGCGAGCCGGTCGGCAGCGTGTCGTTGCAGATCGACCTGCAGGTCCACGCACCGATGACGGGCCCCTGGATCGGCATCGACTCGACGTGCACCCATGTCGGCAACGGCCTGGCGACCGGCGTGTTGCACCTGTGGAGTGGCGAGGGCGTCCACGTCGCCACGGTCACCCAGACGGCGATGTTGCGCAGTTTCGGCGAGTGACCCG
>JBDZVK010000077.1:0-8461 GCA_040255725.1 Actinomycetota bacterium | reverse complement strand
CGATTCGGCGCCCCGGTGGCGTGAGCCGTCCCGACTTCGCTGTCCCACCCCCTGAGTAGGGTCCCCGGCATGCTCGAGATCGTGCGCGGCAACTCGCTGGGAACCCTTGCCCAGCGGTGCGCGTCGGTGCTGATCGAACCTCCACCCGACCCACTGGCTCGTGAGTGGATCGCCACGCCGACGCCGGGCATCGCCCGATGGTTGTCGCTGGAGTTGGCCCGGGTGCTCGGCGCATCCGGCCCCGACGTCGGCGACGGGATCAGCGCGAACATCGAGTTCGCCCGCGTCGGCCATCTGCGTCGGGCGATCCTCGACGCCGGCGCCCGCGACGACGGCATCGACGACCCGTGGCTTCCCGAGAGGGTCTTCTGGACGTTGTGTGCGTTGTACCAGGACGAAACCGAGAACCTGGAGCTGCCCGCTCTGGCAGAAGGGGTGGCCCTGACCGCCCGGGCGCGACGGACCTCGGGGTTGTTCACCCGCTACGAGATCTACCGACCGGCGATGTTGCGCGCCTGGGCGAAGGGTCGGGATGTCGACGGCAACGCCATCGTGCTGCCCGACGCGGATCGGTGGCAGCCTCGGTTGTTCCGCGCGCTCGCCGAGCGGCTGGCCACGCCGAATCCCGCCGAACGCCTTCCCGGTCTCGAGAACCAGTTGCGGGAAGGGTCCCTCGAGGTCGACCTGCCCGAGCGTCTGATGTTCTTCGGATTTCTCACCCCACCGGGAGGGTCCGAGTTCGCCTCGCTCCTGGACGCCGTGGCGGCCAACCGGAGCGTCCACTGTCTGCTGCTCGATCCCGCGCCGTCCGCGTCGCCGGACACCTGGCAGGGTCTGACGCGCTCGTGGGCCGTCGGGGTGGCCGCGACCCGGGAGGTGTTCGCACCCTCCGATGAAGAGGTGATGCCGGCGGTTGCCGGGTTCGTTGCGTCACCGGCTTCTGTGCTCGGCAGACTCCAGCGCCGTCTGCAGGGAGAGCTGGTCGCTCCATTGCCGAGTTGGAGCGAGGCGGACGGGTCGGTGCGCGTGCACGGCTGTCAGGGCGCCCGCCGCCAGGTCGAGGTCCTGCGTGACGTGATCTGCGCGCGCCTCGAAGGCGACCACACCCTCACCGAAGAAGACATCGTCGTGTTCTGCGGCGATCTGGCGCGCTTCACGCCGCTGATCCACTCGGTGCTCGCCAGTCCTCGGAGCACCGGCGACCGCGCCGACGTCTCCGCGGAGCTGCCCGCGGGCAGCCCGACCCTCCGGTACCGGATCGACGGTGCCGGTGGCGGTCCCGAGAATCCGGTGGTGGTCGCCGTCCGGGTCGTGCTCGGTCTGGTCACGAGCCGGTTCAGCGCGCTCGACGTGGTCGAGTTCTGTGGACTGACGGCGGTGCGGAACCGTTGGAGGTTCGACGACGAAGACCTGGCGACGATCCGTGACTGGGTGGTCCATCTGGACGTTCGCTGGGGAATCGACGGTGCTCACCGGGCGCAGCACGGCATCGACCCGTCGATCGTCGCCGGGACGTGGCGCCGGGCGCTCGATCGGCTCGCCCTCGGCGTCGCCCACGCCCGTGACGATGTCGTCGTCGGCGACGACCTCGTGCCCTACGCCGTCGAGAGTGACGGCGCCCAACTCCTCGGTCGACTGGCCGATCTGCTCGCCCGTCTCGCCGCGTTGTCCCAGTCGGCCGCCGAACCGATGCCGACCGCCGACCGACTTCGGCGACTCGCCGGCGATCTGGAGGCGCTCGTGGCCCCGGACGACGGTGCGGACTGGCAACTCGACGCGCTGCACCGCATGTGTCAGGTGGATTTCGACGGCTCGGGGACGCTGCGGTCCTGGGCGGGCGAACTCCCCACCACCCTCGGTGACCTGCGCCCCGAGCTGCTGCATCGCCTCGAGGGGGGCGGCTGGGGGAGCGGGGGGTTCCGCGGCGGTGTCACCTTCACGACGCCCGATCGTCTGGCCGGGGTTCCATTCCGCGTCGTGGGTCTGCTCGGCCTCGACGACGGGGCGGTGCCCTCACCGGTGCGTGACGGCGACGACCTGTTGGGGCTCGATCCCCGCTCGGGTGACCCGGATCCCCGTGCGGCGACGCTGGCGGCCTACCTCGCCGCGGTCGGTTCGGCCGGCGAGGCCCTTGACATCTTCCACGACGTCCGGGACCTGACCACGAACCAGCAGCTCCCCGACAGCGTCGCGCTGGCCGAATTGTGGGGTGAGATCCGGCAACTGGGCCCTGCAGGGAACGGCGCCGTCGATGCCTTGCGGATCGACCATCCGCGCCACGGCACCGACCCGGACAACTTCGTCACCGGGGGCCTGGTCCCTGATCGGCCGTGGAGTTTCGATCCGCTTGCCCTCGCTGGTGCCAGGGCCCGCGCTCGGGCAGGTTCGACGACGAACACGCCGGTTCCCCCAAGGCCCGTTCCGGCCGTTGGTACGGGTCCGGTCGAGTACGGCGACCTCGTGGAGCTCAGTGACCTCGCGGCATTCCTCGAGGACCCGGCACGGTACCTGTGCCGCGACGTCTTGGAAGTTCGTCTGCCGCGGGAAGCGGGTGACCTTCAGGGACATCTCCGGACCGGACTCGACCTGCTCGAGGAGAGCGGCCTCCGCCGCGAACTGTTCGAGGCTCACCTGGTCGATGGCACCGGGGGCGACGACGACACGAGACTGCGGTTGCTCACCGCCCAGGACCGTCTTCCGGTCGGGACCATCGGTGCGTCGGATTTCACGAAGGTCGACGATGAGGCGGCGGCGTTGGCGGATGCGGCACGCGTCGCCCGTCCCTCCGGGGAGACGCTCACGTTGCCGGTCGATCTGAAATTGGACGACGGTCGAATGATCACCGGCAAGGCCGACGTGTTCCGCACACCCGACGGTTGCGTGCTGTTCAGCGCGCGGGCAAGCCGACTCAAGGTCGGCCACCGCCTCGGCATCTGGACGGAGCTGCTGGCGCTGGCAGCGTCCTTCCCCGGGGAGTCCTTCGAGGCGATCCTGATCGGACGGCCTGCATCCAGCGCGTCGAAGAAGCCGTTCGAGACCAGCGCCTTCGGTGTCGTCGATGACGGGGAGGCGGTGCGACGAGCACTGCAGCGCATCGTGGACTGGCGCAATGCGCTCTGCCGGGCCCCGGAGGCGGTGAGTCTCGAGGCTTTCGCATCCCGCCTGCTCGCCGGTGGGGGCGATGGCTGGAGCGACAGGCCGATCGACAAGAAGGTGCGCGATGCCTGGGATCGCGCGTCCCGGTATTCGGCGGAGCTGCAGTTCCTCTCGGCCGGGAGGCAGCTCGTCCGGATACTCGATGAGCCACTCCTTCCCTGCGATCCCGAGGCGCATCGACAGATGGGCCGTGTGGCCGGATTCCTCACCGATGTGGACCGTCACTGGCAGGCGACGGTCCTCACCGAGAGGGGAGCCGGCTGATGCCGTATCCCGACTTTGAGATCGCCGAGTTGCCTCCATCGCGGTTGCTCATCGAAGCGAGTGCCGGCACCGGCAAGACCCATGCCCTCACGGGCCTCGCGGTGCACCTGTTGGGACGCGGGGAGGTGAGCGCCGACGAGTTGCTGGTCGTCACCTTCACCCGTCTCGCCACGGCCGAGTTGCGGGACCGGATCCGCACCACCATCGAAGGAGTGCGCGACATCCTCGACGGTTCCGCACCCGATCCGGGGCTCGCCCCGGTCGTCGGGTCACTCCGGTCCTGGGACGGGGCCGCGGCAAGGGCGAATCTCACCGACGCGCTGGCCCGGTATGACGCCGTGACGGTGACGACCATCCACGGGTTCGCCCAGCGGGCTCTCGCCTCCTTCGGGGCGCTGGCCGGCGAGGACACCGAATTCACGGTCCTCTCCGATTCTTCCGAGATGCTCATCGATGCGGCGAACGACGAGTACGCGTCGCTGTCCCACCGGTACTCGTCCGTCGCCGTCACCGGTGGGTCCGACGGCGACTCGGACGTCCCCGCACCTCTGCGAGCACTGCCGAAATCGGTCGACCAGGTCGTCACCACCGCAAAGGCGATCGACGATGCGCTCGACCTGCTCCTGCTGCCCGAGGTCGACCTGGCCCCTGCGGCGATCGAAGCGCTGGTCGCATCGGGCGAGGTGGACGAACCAACCGCGTGCGCCCTGGTCGCGCGCCGGTCGGTCGAGATCGCGGCCACCCGTCGACGCGGCGGCGGATTCCGGAGCTACGGAGAGTTGCTCACCGGCCTCCGGGACGCGCTCGACGGCGCGGTGGGCACGGCGTTGCAGAAGCGACTCGGCGACCAGTTTCGGGTGGCGCTGATCGACGAGTTCCAGGACACCGATCAGGTCCAGTGGTCCATCTTCGATCGCTGCTTCGGGCGGGGAGACGGGCGTCTGATCCTCGTGGGCGACCCGAAGCAGGCGATCTACGCCTTCCGCGGGGCCAACATCCACACGTACTCCAGCGCGGCTTCGCAGACGGGGATGGCGCGGCGCCGGCTCGGGACGAACTGGCGCTCGGACGGTCCGGTCCTCCGCGGTCTGGAGACCTTGTTGACGGGAGCCGAGTTCGGTTCCGGGATCGAGTTCACCCCGGTCGGCCCGGCCCCGGCACACGAGGAGAGCCGTCTGCGGCGTGATGACGGCCAACCGATCATTCCGGTGGAGCTGGCGTTCGCGAGCAAGGAGAGTCTCGAGCTCGAGACGCGGTTCAAGACGGTTGGCGCCGATGTCGCGGACCAGGTGATCGGCCAGTATCTCGTCGGCCATCTGATCGATCTGCTGGACCACGGGATGATCGAGGACGGGGACGGCTCGGCACGTCGTGCCGAACCCTCCGACATCGCGCTCCTCGTGCGTTCCCATGCGGTCGGGACAACGGTGGCCTCAGCGTTGGGACAGGCGGGAATCCCCACAGTCGTCCACGGCGACGGTGACGTCCGGGCGTCGGCCGCCCCAGGCTGGTCCAGCGTCCCCAAACCCAGTGTGGCCGCGACCGCATGGCGCTACCTGCTCGAGGCCGTGGCCGATCCGGCGGACGCCCGTCGGGCACGTGCCGCCGCAGTCGGGGTGTTCGGACCGTTGACGTCGCCCGTCGATCTCGCCGACGTCGACGAGGAGGCGATCGCCGCGTTCCAGCGCCAACTCGTCGACTGGGCCGGGGAGCTGCGCCACTCGGGACCCGCAGCGTTCACGGGGCGGATCTGGGCCGAGTCTCCGGTCGTCACCCGGGTCCTCGGCAGCGCCGGCGGTGACCGACTCATGACCGATCTGGAACACCTGGGCGAGCTGTTCGCCGTCGAGTTCGGAACCGCTCCGGTATCGCCCGATCGACTGATCGGACTCCTCGAACCTCCGTCCGGATCACAGGAGGACGGCGGTGACCGGATCGGCCAGCGTCGCATCCCGACGGGAGCTCCCTCGGTCACGATCATGACCGTCCACAAGGCCAAAGGTCTCGAGTTCCCGATCGTCGGCTGCATCGGCATGCACAAACTCGACCGCAGCAAGGCCGACCGTTCCTACGACCCGACATCTGGTCGACAGGTGGTCGACCTCGCCAGAGGCGCAGCTTTCGTCGAGGGAGCACGCAACGAGCAACGTGACGAGAGTCTGCGCTTGCTGTACGTCGCACTCACCCGGGCCGTGCACCACGTCTTCACCTGTTGGGTCCACGAGCAGAACTCCCCCTACGCGCCGCTGACCCGGGTGCTCTTCGCCCGTGACAGCGACGGCTCGATCGACCTCGACATCTACCGTGCGGACAAGGTCAGCCCACCCGTGGACGAAGCTGCCCGCGGGCAGCTCGAGGCACTTGCCGCGCACTCGGACGGGACCTTGGGGATCCGGGTCCTCGATGCCGATGTTCTTGCCGCCCCGACACGTCGGTGGCAACCAGAACGCGCAGCGGCGGCTGGTCCCGATCCCGATGAGACGGGCTCCGCGGCGCTGTCCGTGGCCAAGTTGTCGAAGCGCCCGGATCGGCGCCCGTCCCGCTGGTCGTTCACCGCGATCACCGCGAGTCGGGACCACGAGGCCGTCCACGACGACGCCCCCACCGCGAGCGGCGCCGACGAGGGACCGGACACCCTGGAGACCGACGCCGACCTGTTCGACGTCGAGGACACCGAGATGGTGGCGCCGGAGCATGCGGTGTCGCCCCTGGCCTGGCTGCCCGCGGGCACGGCGTTCGGCACGCTCGTCCACGCCGTCCTCGAAGACGTGGACTTCACCAGTGACGACCTCGTGGGTGATCTCCGGCGGATGCTCGCGGCCGAGCAGTCACTTCGCCACCTGCCCCTGCGTCCGACGGGCCCGGCCGGGTCGGTGGTCGGGACGGGGGAGGAGCTTTTCGTCGGCGGTCTCGCCGAGGCCATCGAGGCCCCCCTGGGGGCACTCTGGGGTGGGCGGCGCCTGCGGGACGTCCGCGTCGCCGACCGGTTGAGCGAGTGCAGCTTCGATCTGCGATTGGACCCCGATGACCACCGGGCACTCACCGCCGGGACCATCGGCGAGGTGGCCCTGGCACATCTGGGTGTCGACGATCCCTACCGCCCGTGGGCCGAAGGGCTGGCCGAAGGCCGCTTCGCCGTCGAGCTGTCGGGTCACCTGACCGGGTCGATCGACCTGGTCACACGGATCCGAGATGACGGTGACGGCACCCCGCGTTTCGTGGTGAGCGACTACAAATCCAACCGGTTGCATCCCGCGGGCCAGAGGCCCGACCCCGACGACTACGGTCCCGATGCGCTCGTGAAGGCCATGGTCGCCCACGACTACCCGCTCCAGGCGTTGTTGTACTCGGTGGCGTTGCATCGCTACCTGCGGTGGCGCCTGCCCGACTACGACCCTGACGTGCATCTGGGTGGGGTGACCTACCTGTTCGTCCGGGGCATGCGGCCCGACGTGCCCGCGGGCAGCGAAGCGCAGCCGCCGGGCGTGGCGTCCTGGCGGGTCCCACCGGCACTCATCGCCGACCTCGATGCCCGATTCGCGGGGAGGTCCGCGTGATGCGTCGGATGCGACCCCTGGTTCCCCCGGCCGTCGATGTCCTGCAACCGCTCGTCGACGCCGGGGTACTGCAGGCCGGCGAGCTCGCCGTCGCCGACGCGGTGGCCCGTCACGGACCGGCCGACGGACGGGCGGGCGACGAGGTGGTGCTCGGCGTGGCCGTCGCGGCGCTCGGCCTGCGCATGGGACACTCCTGTGTGGACCTGGCCGACGCAACCGATCTGTGCCGCACCGCCGAACCCGAGGCGACTGCGTCGTTCGCGTTTCCCACCCTGAAGGCCTGGACAGCGGCACTCGCGGAGAGCGATTGCGTGCAGCTCGACGAATCGGACGGCACTACCTGGGATCGCCCGGTGGTCCTCGACGCCGAACGTGGCCGGCTCTGGCTCACCCGCTACGCCCACTACGAGCACGTGCTGTGCGATCGCCTGGTGGCTCTGGCGACGACCGTGCACGCCTTCGCCGACGATGCAGCCGTCGACGCCGCCGTCCGCGCGGTGTTCGCCCACGCGGATTCCCGGGACGGCCCCCAGCCGGAAGCGGTGAAGCGGGCGCTGACCCGCCGGTTGAGCTTCGTGATCGGTGGCCCGGGCACCGGGAAGACCTGGACGGTGGGACGGCTGCTCGAGGCGTTCGGACGCGTGCATCCCACGGGCTCGGTGGCGCTGGCCGCGCCGACGGGCAAGGCGGCCGAACGGCTCACCGAGGCCGTGGGTGCATCGGTCCAGGCCACGACGATCCATCGACTCCTGGGAATGCACCCGTCCTCGACCCGCGGGGTCGACCCGCCCCGTCGTCTTGGCCACGACCTGATCGTGGTGGACGAGTCCTCGATGATCGACCTGCCGATGATGACCCGCCTGGTGGGCGCGGTGGGCGCCGATGCCCACCTGGTGTTCGTCGGCGACCCCGACCAGCTCCTCAGCGTCGAGGTCGGTTCGGTGCTGCGCGACGTCGTGGATGCCGCGGTCGAAGCGTCGTCGCCGCTGCACGGAAGCGTGACCGAACTGCAACGCAGCCACCGTTTCGGTGGCGCCCTGGCCGAGGTGGCCGACGCGATCCGGCGGGGCGACGGCGAGGCGACGGTCGCGCTGCTGGACGACCCGGCGCACGACGCCCTGCACCTGATCGACCCTGACGACGCACCGGCCGTGGACCGGCTTTCGTCCGAGGCGGTCCGATGGGGGAGGGGCCTGCGGACTGCCGCGGAGCGTGGGGCATCCGATGCAGCTCTGGAACTGGCGCGGTCCTACAAGGTGCTGACCGGGATCCGGGCGGGCCGGTTCGGTCTCGAGTGGTGGAACGACCGCATCGCCACCGGGGTCGGGCTGCACCGGAACCGTTGGTCGGTCGGTCGACCGGTGATCGTGACCCGCAACGACCCTGCGAACGGCGTGTTCAACGGCGACACCGGGATCACCGTGGCCGACCCGGCGGACCCAGCCGTGCCACAGGTCGCTCTCGCCGGTGCCGACGGGCCACGG
>JBDZVK010000076.1:0-9881 GCA_040255725.1 Actinomycetota bacterium | reverse complement strand
TCGCGTTCCAGGCGGCCCAGGCCATCGCCACCCTGTTCCTGCCCGACATCACCGCCAACATCATCGACCACGGTATTCTCGGTCACGACAACGGCTACATCTGGACCCACGGCGGCGTCATGCTCGCCGTCACGTTCGGCCAGATGATCGCCAACGCCATCGCGATCTACTTCGCGGCGACCGTGGCGATGGCGTTCGGCCGCGACCTGCGCGACGCCCAGTTCGAGCAGGTGATGTCGTACTCGACCCGCGAGGTCGCCACCCTCGGGCCGCCGTCGCTGATCACCCGCACCACCAACGACGTCCAGCAGGTCCAACAGTTCGTGCTGATGTCGTTCACCCTGTTCGTCGCGGCGCCGATCATGGCGGTCGGCGGGGTCGTCATGGCCCTCCGCCAGGACGTCGGCCTGTCCTATGTCCTCACCGGCTCGATCCCGCTGCTGATCATCTCGGTGGGGTGGATCGCGTGGCGGATGATCCCCCAGTTCCGCCGCATGCAGGAGAAGGTCGACCGGATCAACCAGGTGCTGCGTGAGCAGATCACCGGCATCCGGGTCGTCCGCGCGTTCGTGCGCGAACGAGCGGAGCGACGCCGGTTCGAACAGGTCAACGCGGAGCTCACCGACACCGGCATCCGCGCCGGGTACCTCCAGGCGCTGATCTTCCCGGCGGTGACCATCGTGATGAACGGGTCGAGCATCGTCGTGCTCTGGCTCGGCGCCTCGCGGATCACCGCCGGCACGCTGCAGGTCGGCGCGCTGATCGCGTTCCTGACCTACCTCATCCAGATCCTCATGGCCGTGATGATGGGCGTGTTCATCGCGATCCTCGCCCCTCGGGCCACCGTGTGTGCCGAACGGATCGCGGAGGTGCTCGACACGTCCACCTCGATCGTGACGAGGCCGAACCCGGTGACCGAACTCGCCGACACGGGGGCGGTCGTGCTCGACGCGGTCACCTTCGGCTACCCGGGAGCCGACGAACCCGTGCTGCACGACATCTCGCTCACGGTGACCCGCGGGACGACCTGCGCGATCATCGGATCGACGGGTTCGGGCAAGACCACCTTGTTGCATCTGATCCCACGGCTGCTGGACGTGACCGGAGGCACCCTCTCGGTCGACGGCACCGACCTCCGCGACATCGCCCCCGAGGTGCTCTGGCAGCGCATCGGGCTCGTCCCGCAACGGCCGTACCTGTTCTCGGGGACGGTCGCCTCGAACCTGCGGTTCTCCAAACCCGACGCCACCGACGAGGAGCTCTGGGAGGCGCTGCGCGTCGCGCAGGGTGCCGAGTTCGTGGCCGCGATGCCCGGCGGCCTCGCTGCCGAGATCACCCAGGGCGGCACGAACGTGTCGGGCGGGCAACGTCAGCGGCTCGCGATCGCCCGGGCGCTGATCCGGCGCCCCGAGATCCTGCTCTTCGACGACTCGTTCTCGGCACTCGACCTGGCGACCGAGGCCCGACTGCGTGCCGCTCTCGCTCCCCGCACCACCGACACGACCGTGTTCGTCGTGGGGCAACGGATCTCGTCGATCCGCAACGCCGAACAGATCCTGGTGCTCGACGACGGGCACATGGTCGGGCTCGGCACCCACGGCGAACTCGTCGAGACCTGCGAGACCTACCGGGAGATCGTCGACTCCCAGCTCCGGTCCGAGGACGCGGCATGAGCGACGAGTCCAAGAACACCCATTCGGCGGCCACGAACGCCCGCCACTTCGCCGGCGGACGCTTCGCCGGTGGCATGCCCGCGGAGAAGTCCGAGGACTTCACCGGCACGCTGAAGCGTCTCGGCTCACAGATGGCCCCCGACCGCCTGGCGGTGATCGGTGTCGCGGTGACCGCCACCATCAGCGTCGTCGCCGCCACGATCCTGCCGATGCTGCTCGGCGATGCGACCGACACGATCGTGCAGGGCGCCTTCGCGCCCGCAGGGATCGACCACGGACGCTTCGCGGGCCAGCTCGTCACCATCGGTGTGCTGCTGGCGGTTTCGGCCGGGTTCAACTGGTGGCAGTCGTACCTGCTGGCCGACGTGGTGCAGCACGCCATGCAACGGCTCCGCACCCAGGTCGAGGACAAACTCGCCAGTGTCCCGCTCTCGTACATCGACACCACGCCGACCGGCGACCTGCTGAGCCGCGTCACCAACGACATCGACAACCTCGGGACCAGCCTGCAACAGTCGGTGTCGCAGGTGATGACGTCGTCGATGACGATCGTCGGCGTCGTGATCGCGATGCTCTGGATCGACTGGGTCCTCGGCCTGGTGGCGTTGTTCACGGTGCCCGTGGCGATCTTCCTGGTCAGGTTCATCACCCGACGCTCCAAGAAGCGGTTCATCGCCCTGTGGCAGCACACCGGAGACCTGAACGCCCAGACCGAGGAGGCGTTCACGGGCCACTCGCTCGTCAAGGTCTACGGGCAGAGCGACGCCATCAGGGCCCGCTTCGCCGACACCAACGCCGAGTTGTACGAGGCCGGGTTCAAGGCGCAGTTCATGGCGGGGCTGATCCAGCCGATGATGATGTTCCTGGGCAACCTGAACTTCGTGGTGATCGCGGTCGTGGGCGGACTGCGCGTCGCCTCGGGTCAGATGACGATCGGCAACATCCAGGCGTTCATCCAGTACTCGCGACGCTTCACCCAGCCGCTCGCCCAGATCGCGTCGATGGCGAACGTGCTGCAGTCCGGGGTGGCGTCGGCCGAGCGGGTCTTCGCGCTGCTGGACGTCGACGAGCAGTCCCCGGACCCGGTCGAACCGGCGCGCCTCGACCGGCCGACCGGACGGGTCGTCTTCGACCGGGTCGGGTTCTCGTACACGCCCGACAAGCCCCTCATCGACGATCTGTCGTTGGTCGCCGAAGCCGGCGAGACCGTCGCGATCGTGGGCCCGACCGGTGCGGGCAAGACCACGCTGGTGAACCTGCTGATGCGCTTCTACGACATCGACCGGGGCAGGATCACCCTCGACGGCGTCGACACGTCGACGATGACCCGTGACGACCTGCGGTCCAACATGGGCATGGTCCTCCAGGACACGTGGCTGTTCGAGGGCACCATCCGGGAGAACATCGCGTACGGCAACCTGGACGCCACCGACGACGACATCATCACCGCGGCCACCGCCTGCTACGTGGACCGCTTCGTCCATTCGCTGCCCCAGGGCTACGACACGATCCTCGACGACGACACCGGCGCGGTGTCTGCGGGCGAGAAGCAGCTCATCACCATCGCGCGGGCGTTCCTGGCGAAGCCCACGATCCTGATCCTGGACGAGGCCACCAGTTCGGTCGACACCCGGACCGAGGTCCTGATCCAGGAGGCGATGGCGGCGCTGCGCCAGAACCGGACCAGCTTCATCATCGCCCACCGGCTCTCGACGATCCGCGACGCCGACGTGATCCTGGTGATGGAGAACGGTCACATCGTCGAACAGGGCAACCACCACACGCTCCTCGAAGCGGGCGGTGCGTACGCCAACCTCTACGCCGCCCAGTTCGCCGGCATCGAGACCTGAACCGATGACCCCGGCGGGGCCGACCACGTCGACACCGGTGCTCGTCATCGACACCGACCTCGGCTGGTGGTGGGACGACGCCACCGCGATCGGCATCGCCAACGTCCTCGAGAACCGGGGGCTCGTCGACGTGGCGGCCATCACGGCGAACGTGCCCGAACCGACGACGATCGCCGCGGTGCACGCGATCGACACGGCGTACGGCAACGCCGACATCGCCCTCGGCGCCTGCCGCGGCACGGCCACCGGGCCCGTCGCGCCGATCGTCCGGGCGTTGTGCGACCGGCTCCCCCACACGGTGCGCAGCTCGGCCGACGTGCCCGACGCCGTCGACGTGCTGCGCCGCGCGTTGCAGCGGCGGCCCGACGGGTCGGTGACGGTCGTCGGGATCGGCGCCTACACGAACCTGGCGCGTCTCGTCGAGCACGACCGGGACCTGGTCGCCGCGAAGGTGGACCGCCTGGTGTGCATGGACGGGCTCTTTCCCGAGGGCGGTGCGGCCCTGACCAACCAGGAGCTCGATCCCGGGGCCGCGGCGGTCGTGGTGGGCGAGCCGGGTTGGCCGACCCCGATCGCCTGAGTCGACGGCTACGTGGGCATCGACACCCTCATCGGCGCGTCGCTCGCCGATGCGGTCGACGAGGCGCATCCGATGCGGATCGCGTACGAGGCGCTGTTCGGCGACGGCCCGCCGACCGACGGCAACTGGGACGCCCCGGCCGTGCTGTACGCGGCGTTCGGCGCGGGGCCGTGGTTCACCGAGTCCGGCCACGGCGGCGCGGCGAGGCTGAACGCCGTCGGTGGGCTGAGTTGGCGTGCCGATGACCCGCGCCGCCGCGACGACTGGTACGTGCATGTCGCCGAGGGCGCCCAGGCGGCGCTGAACGAACGGATCGAAGAGCTGTTGATCAGCCGGTGAAGCGCGGCGTGGCCGAGACGGGCGTGGCCGCGGGCGCCGACGATCCGGTGGTGTGGCCGGGACGGGTCGTCGACGGCCCGGACGCGGGCGTGGTCGTGGTGGTCGGCGGCGTGGTCACCCAGTTCGTGCCGAGCGCACCCGGCGGGAGCGGCTCGACCGGGACCGTGTCGAGCAGAGCGTCGACACACCCGGACGGGCCGTTGACCGGATTGCACCGCGCGGTCACCCCGCCGGGGATCTCGACCGAGTACGTCGACCCCAACAACGCGGCGGAACCGGGGCCCGGGTAGTCGGTCGACACCCACTGGGCCCCGCTCGCGAAGGCCGCGTCACGGGTCGAGGTGTCGTTGCTGCGCGCCTCGATCGTGTCCGAGTCGGCGCGGGTGCGCACCACGTAGCCCTGGCGGACGAGGTCCTGGATCTGCGCCAGGTTCGCTCCGGTCGGCGTGTTCCGCTCGATGAACGCGGCGTCGGGGTCACCGGGCTGGGCGTTGGTGAACAGGTCGGCCCCGTGCAGACCGGGATAGGCCGCGAGGTAGTCGGCCTGCTTGCCGGCGTTGTCCATCAGGAACAACACCTTGCCCCTGGAGGCGCCGAGCGTCGGCCAGTTGCCGGCCAGCACCCCTTCGTTCACCGTGGCGTGGGAGCCGCGGATGTCGTCGGGCCGGATGATCTGTCCTGCATCGAAGACCGAGTCGATCTCGGCGTCGATGTTCGTCATGTTGGCGCTCGTCCACGGGATCGGGGTCACCGCGGGCGGTGAGGGCACGACCGGGATCGGGTCGTCCTTCAGCTCCAGCAGGATCGCGATCGGGGCGTGGTCGGGGTGGGCGTCCGACCACGTCTTCACCGCGGTCAGACAGGCCACGAACGTCAGACAGTTCGAGCGGTAGTCGACGTCCTGCGCGTGGAGCACCTTGATCCCGGGGGCGTCCATCACCGCCTTCTCGGCAGCCGGGAGCGGACCCTCTCCGGCGAACGAGCGGATGAGGGGATCCGAATAGAGCCCGCCGTGGGGGTCGGCGAACAGGTCGAGTTCGATCTGGCGGACCCGCTGCGACGAGAACTGGACCCCGAGGGCGGGGTGCTCGTAGTCGAGACCGATGTTGTACTCGGGAGCGACGCCCTGGCGGACCTCGTACTCGGCCTGGGTGGCACGCAGGTGGTAGCTGTTGTGCGAGCCGACGACCTGGATCTGGTTGATCTTCACGTCGTCGTCGACGCCGGAGCCGACCGCCCCCGCGTTGGAGGCCGCCCCCACCACGCACAGGACGAACGCCGTCGCGAGTGTCCACACCTTCCGCATGACCGATCCCCCGATGTCGCGGGTCCCGAACGAACCCGAGTGTCGGCGATCCTACCGCGCCTCAGCGCGCGGTGATGATCCCGCCGAGCGCATCGCCCGTGGCCGGGCCGATGAACCACTCCCACCCCATGGCCGCCTCGAACGCGTCGTCGTCCATGGCCAGCATGAAATGGTCGGGCGCCATCTGCGAAGGATGGCAACGCATCGACGCGCGTTTCGTCGCCGTCACCGACCGGGCGTCGACCACGTGCGTGATCATCGACTCCGGCGACCCCATGTCGTCGGGCAACGCGTCGGGCACCCCGTCGGCGGACACCCCGTCGGGGAGCGGCTCGCCGGATTCGCGCCGCGCCTCGATCAGCCGCTGCAGATGGTCGCGGTTCATCGTGCCCTGGAACACCGACTCGACGGCAGCGATCGCCGCGGCGCGCATGCCCACCCGGTGCACCTGGATGTGGTCGGGATGCCCGTAGCCGCCGTGGTCGTCGTAGATCGTGAACGCGTCGGGTCGCTCCTCGGCGAGGATCACGGCGAGCCGCTGCGCCGCCGCTTCGACGTCGGCCTGCCAGAAGCACCAGGGCGCGTCGTTGCTCGCCTCCCCCATCATCCCCGAGTCGACGTAGCCCAGCACCTCGACCCGGGCGACGCCGAGGGTCTCGGCCGACGCCCAGAGCTCCGCCGAGCGGCGCAACCCGAGCTGTTCACCTTCTTCGAGCACCCCGGGCATGATCTCACCCAGCTCGCCACGGGTCGCGGTGACGAGCACGACCCGGTGCCCGTCTTCAGCGGCGCGGGCCATCAGACCAGCGGTCCCGATCGACTCGTCGTCGGGGTGGGCGTGGAAGCAGACCAGCGTGCTCACGAGCGGGAACTCCCCATTTCAGGCGACCGCACCCGAAGCGCGCAACGCGGCGATCCGGTCGTCGGCGAAGCCGAACTCGGACAGGATGTCGTCGGTGTGCTGGCCCGGGTGGGGCGGCGGTGCATCGATGCTGCCCGGCGTGCGCGAGAACCGCGGTGCCGGCGCGGCCTGGGGCACGCCGTACTCGGTGACGAAGGTGTCCCGGGCCGCGTTGTGCGGGTGCCCGGGCGCCTCGCTCATGGTCAGCACCGGCGCGAAGCACGCGTCGGTGCCCTCCAAGAGCTCGCACCACTCGTCGCGGGTCTTCGTGGCGAAGATCTCGGCGAAACGCTGCTTCAGCTCGGGCCATTTCGTCTTGTCGAAGTGCGGATACTCCGCCGGGTCGAGCCCGAGCTTGTCGAGCAGCAGCGCATAGAACTGGGGCTCGACAGGACCGACCGAGACGTACTTGGCGTCCGCGGTCTCGTACGCGTCGTACCAGTGGGCGCCCGAGTCGAGCATGTTGGTGCCGTGGGTCTCGCTCCAGATCCCCATGGCACGCATGCCGTGGAAGATCGACATCATGGCCGACACGCCGTCGACCATCGCGGCGTCGATGACCTGGCCCTTCCCCGAGGCGTTGCGCTCGACGAGCGCCGCGGCGATCCCCAGGGCGAGCACCATGCCGCCGCCGCCGAAGTCGGCGACCAGGTTCAGCGGCGGCACCGGCGGCTCCCCCGCCCGACCGATCGCCGCGAGGGCGCCGGTGAGCGACAGGTAGTTGATGTCGTGCCCGGCGACGTTCGCCATCGGGCCGTCCTGACCCCAGCCGGTCATCCGGCCGTAGATCAGACGGGGGTTCCGTTCGAGACACACTTCCGGCCCCAGGCCGAGCCGCTCCATGACCCCGGGACGGAAACCCTCGATCAGCGCGTCGGACTGCTCGACCAGTGCGAGCGCGGTGGCGACGCCCTCGGGCGATTTCAGGTTCAAGCCGATGGAGCGACGCCCCCGGTTCAGCACGTCGAGCGACAGCGTGTCAGGATCGATGACGGTGACCTTGTCGGCACGGTCGATGCGGACGATGTCGGCGCCCAGGTCGGCCAGCATCATCGCGCAGAACGGTCCCGGCCCGATGCCGGCGAACTCGACCATCCGGACGCCGGTGAGCGGTCCGGTCATCGGGCGTCGACCTTCCGTCGGGTCGCGTCACCGGCATCGGCCCGCTGGGCCAGCTCGGCGATCCGGGCGACCAGTTCCGGCCGGTAGACACCTGGGATGTCGTGCCCGGCCTCGGGAAGTTCGATCAACTCGGAGTCCGCGAGCGCTTCGTGGGTCCGCCGGCCACCCGAGGGGTTCACCAACGGGTCGAGCGCCCCGTGGATCACGAGCGCCGGCATCTCGAGGCGCCCGAGCGCCTCGGTCCGCGACGACTGGGTGAGGATAGCGAGCAACTGACGGAGCACCCCGTCGGGGTTGCTGCCCCGGTCATACGCGCGTTCGGCCTTGACGCGTTCGGCATCCGCGTCGAAGTGCACCGGCGAGCCGATGACCCGCCCGGTGCGGATCGACGCCTCGATCGCCGCGTCGCGGCCCTCCGGCGTGGGCTGCATCAGCGCCTCCGCGGCCGCCGGGTCGGGTTGGCCCACGTCAGGGTCGCCGGTGGTCGACATGATCGAGGTCAACGAACGGGTCTTCTCCGGGTAGCGGATCGCGAACGACTGGGCGATCATCCCTCCCATCGACGCGCCCAGGATGTGGGCGCCCTTCCAACCCACCGCGTCGAGGACGGCGGCCGCATCGTCGGCCATGTCCTCGATCGAGTACGGCGCGGAGAGCGGTTCACCGGCGAGGAAATGCCCGATCTCGGCCTCGATGTCGACCGGAGCGTCGTCGAACCAGGTCGATTCGCCCACGTCACGGTTGTCGAAGCGCACCGGCGCGAATCCGTGGTCGACGAAGGCCTGCATCAGCGAGTCGTCCCAGGAGATCATCTGCGCCGACAATCCCATGATCATCAACAACGGGACGCCGTCGCTGGGCCCCCACTCCTCGTAGAACAGCTCGACCGAACCGTTGTGTGCATATGGCATCGGGTCATCCTCCCCGGGGATCGACCATGGGGTCAAGACAGCGCCGTGTGCGAGACTCGGCCCGTGGACCGTACCTCATCGCCGACCGGCCCCGTGACCGACCAGACCGGGCGAGGGGTGCTCGGAGAGGACTTCCGCTTCGGCGTGGCGACCGCCGGATTCCAGATCGAAGGTGGGTTCAACGGACCCGGCGAGCCCCGCAACAACTGGTTCCGCTTCGAGTCCGAAGGACGGGTCGAGCCATCGGGCACCGCGCTCGACTTCTGGGGAGACTACGAGACCCACCTCGACCACGCGGTCGCCGCCGGGGTGCGCGCGTTCAGGTTCTCGGTGGAGTGGGCGCGTTGCGAACCCGCCGACGGACGGATCGACGACACCGCGTTCGCCCGGTACGCCGACATCATCGGCGCCTGTGCGGTGCGCGGCATCGAACCCCTGGTCACCCTCCACCACTTCACCCACCCCGACTGGGCCGGCGAGGACTTCTGGCTCGACGACCGGGCACCGGAACGCTTCGCCGAATGGGCGGCGACCGCGGCGGGGTATCTCGCCCCGCACGCGCGCCACTGGGTGACGATCAACGAGTGGAACATCTTCGCCCTGCAGACCTACGTCACCGGCGATTTCCCGCCGGCCCGGACCGGATCGGTGCGCGCCGCGATCCGCGCGATGGATCATCTGCTCGCCGCCCATGTGCACGCGTACGAGGCGATCCACGCGGTGCGCTCCGACGCCGTGGTGGCCACGAACGGCTTCGCGTTCTCGACGTACGGCTTGGAGCGGCTCGGCACCGACGTGCTCACCGCCCGTCTCGCCGGCGTCGAACGCGCCGATCTGCGCACCTGGCTGGCGTCGCGTCGGAGCCGGTACGAGGCGGCACTCGGAGCGGACGGGATCGTGTCGGCCGCGGTGAACCGGCTCATCGACCTCGACCGGGCGCTCCCCCGCACGGTCGCGGCGGTGTACGCCGGCGAGCACGCCTGCACGCTCGACCATGTCCAGACCGACTACTACAACCCCTCGACGCTGTCGCATTTCCGCCTTCCCGGTCACCGGACCGCCGGCGGCCGTCACTGGGGCCCGGACCGGATGCTGTGGGACGATCCCGTCGACCCCGCACGGTTCGGCGCACACCTCGCGGCCCTCGAGGTGCCCGGCCGCGAGCTGTGGGTCGTCGAGAACGGGCTGTGCAACCGACG
>JBDZVK010000437.1:0-1916 GCA_040255725.1 Actinomycetota bacterium | reverse complement strand
TCCACCGACGTCGTCCAGACCTTCAAGTGCTCGGGGTGTGGCGCCGAGGTCGTCGTCGACACCGAACACAGCATGCAGGCCCGCTGCCACTGGTGCCGCAACACCCTGTCGGTCAACCAGCAGATCGCCAACGGCGCGGTCCCCGACGTGGTGCTGCCCTTCAGCCTCACGAAGGAAGCGGCGATCGAGAAGATCGAGGCGTTCGTCTCCAAGCGTATGTACTTCGCGCACCCCAGGTTCAAGGCGGAGTTCAACCCCGAGAACGTCATGGGCGTGTACCTGCCCTACATGATCGTCGACGTGAACGCCCGGGCCGCGCTGCGGGGAGAAGGCGAGCACGAGACCCGTCGTTACACGGTCAAGCGCGGCGACGACACCGAGACCCGTTACGACGCCGACCGCTACCGCGTGGAGCGGATCTTCGACCTGCACGTCAACGACCTCACCGTCGAGTCGTCCACCGAACGGCTCGACCGGGGCCTGCACAACACCAACAACATCATCAACTCGATCATGCCCTTCGATGTGGAGAACTCGGTGCGCTACGACGCCAACTACCTCGCCGGGTTCACCTCGGAGCGGCGTGACTCCGACGTCGGTGACCTCACCCCGATGGTCACGCTGCAGTCCAAGGACATCGCCCGCTTCTCCGCCAACGACACCCTCGGCTTCTACGACCGGGGCGTGCGATGGGACGACGAACAACTCACGATCGCCGGGCAGCGCTGGGTGGCCGCGTACCTGCCCGTGTGGCTCTACAGCTACAAAGAGGACAAGGGCAACGGCAAGGGCCTGTTGCACTACGTGGCCGTGAACGGGCGCACGGGCGAGACCATGGGCAGCGTGCCCCTGAATCAGAAGAAGTTGCTGGCCGTCTCGGCGGTCGTCGAGGTGATCGGCATCATCCTGGCGATCATCATCATGGTGATCGGAGGCTGAGACGTGCTCGCACTGCTCCACATCGGCCCGTCACTGCTGGCTGCGTCCGACTCCGACGGCGGCTTCGGGGCGATCGGGCTGATCTTCCTGCTGTCGGGGTTCGCGTTCTACGGCTACGTGTACTTCCGCTACCGCAACGTCGCCAAGCGCCACCACTACGAGACCGAGACCGAAGCGACCAAGCTGAACGTGCAGACCGTCGACGAGAAGATCCGCACGCTCACGGGACTGTCGAATTCCAAGATGCAGGGCGCAAACAACACCGCCGTGCAGGGGGCGGGCGGCATGCCGTTCTCGATGAACCAGCTCAAGGGGCTGACCGGGTCGTTCGGCTCGGTGATGGGCCAGATCCAGAAGCAGGCGGCCGTTCAGGGCACCCCACCGTCGCCGAGCGGGACCGGCACCGCCCCGCACCCCACGACGCCGCCGCCAACGGGTCCGGCCTCGGCTCCGACGTCCCCGCCTCCCCCAGCGCCCGGTGCCGCGTCACCGCCCCCGGCTGCGCCGCCGGCCAGTCCGCCTCCACCGCCGGCTGCGCCCCCCGGGCCACCGCCGGGCGGCGGCCGGTCGTTCTGACTCGAATTCGAGCCGACCCACCCAAATTTCGGGTTTTCACGCGAGTGGTGCCCGGACGACCGAGACAGGCGTGCGGAAAGCGATGATCTCGCGTGCGACACAAAACCAGTAGTGAACTACTGAGGCCTTCGCGACGGCAGTGAGGCATCGTCATCGACGGAGTACCGTCGAATGAGGAGCACACTCATGAAGGTTGTGTCGAATTGGTTGCGGGCGACCCGTCACAGGCGACTCGGAGCCGTGATGGCCGCTGTCGGGCTGATCGGAGCGTTCGGGTTGACGGCGTGTCAGCCGAACCCTGCACAGATCGCTTTGAAGCTGACCCTGACCGACACCGCCGCATCAGGAGCTCCGGCCGAGAACGTGACCGTGTCGGTGTTCCCGGCCGCCGACAGCTCCGC
>JBDZVK010000436.1:0-1918 GCA_040255725.1 Actinomycetota bacterium | reverse complement strand
CCCGGCGAAGACGACCGGGTCACCAACCTGCGTGCCACCGCGTTCGAGCTGCTCGGCTCCCACGGCGACGTCGCTGCGGTGCGCGACCGGGCTTCGGCGATCGTGGACCGGGCGATCGCGGGCACGACGGGCGAAGGCGACGATCCATCGCTCACCGACGCGGCCGTACGGATCGTCGCCGAAGGTCTCGACGATGCCGGTTTCGACCGGTTCCTGGCGGCCTCGCAGTCGGCCACGACCCCACAGGACACCCTGCGCTACCTCGGCGCCCTCGCGGATGTGCGCGATGCCCGGGTGTTCAACCGGTTCCTCGACCTGCTCACCGGTGACGAGGTGCGCACCCAGGACGTGGGCGGCCTGTTGAACCGCGGCCTGATGAACCCGACGAACGCCGCGGCGGCCTGGGCGTTCACCGAGGGCAACTGGGAGTCGTTGGGCGAACGGTTGCCGACCAATGCGATCTCCCGGATGGTCTCGGGCGTGCGCACCTTCACCGATCCCACGTTGGCCCGGCGGGTCGCGGCGTTCTTCGCGGCGCACCCGGTGCCCCAGGCGGCGAAGGCGTTCGCCCAGCACACCGAACGCATGCAGGTCATGGTGGCCCTCGCCCAGCGTGAGCGCGCGGGACTGGCCGCGGCGCTCCGCAGCGCCTGAGCCGGGCCGTGCACCGACTCGGAGAGTCCCCGACGCGGGAGCCGCTGCGGTCACCGAGCGCCAAGATGGGACCGTTGCGTACCGGCGCCCACGTGCTGCTCGGTTCGGGTCGCTTCCCGACGCTGAGCGACTGGCGTGCCCGCACCCGCCGCGGCGGCGGGCCCCACGCCCGGGGGGTCCGGGTGTTCGCCGTCGAACCCACCACCGTGCAACTCGACTGGGCCGCGCTCGGGCCCGGTCCGGTCACCTTCCGCGCCGCCGACGTCGCAGTGGACGTGGTGGCCGACGGCGGCCCGGGTGTGGTGTCACTCGACGGTCTTCCCTCCGGACGGTCGCTCACCGTCACGGTCACCGGGGCCGGGGTGCCACGACGGGCCGGCGCCGACGGAACCATCAGGCTCCCGGTGACCACTCCGGCGCCACCACCGGGCGCCGAACTCGCCCGGATCGCCACGATCAGCGACGCCCACATCGGCGAGACCACGTTCGGTTATCTGCACACCATCGGCGAACCCCGCCACACCGCGGCCCGGGACGCCCATTCGTTGCGAGCGGTGCGGGCGGCGGTCGACGAGTCACTCACCTGGGGCGCGCAACGTCTGGTGTGCAAGGGCGACATCGTCGACCAGTCGCACCCGGGACACTGGGCCGACACGCTCGCCGTGCTCGACGGCGTGCCCGTGCCCGTGCATCTGGTGGCGGGCAACCACGAGGTCAAGAAGCGCCGCTCGGTCGACCCCGGTGACGCGCTCGTGGGCACGCACGTGGCCTACACCGACCACGTCGACGCGGTGGACCTCGGCGGCGCGTCGCTCGTCCTGGTGAACTCGTCGTTGCCCGACCACGAACGCGGCGAGCTCGCCTCGACCGGCGACGATCTGGTCGCCGCGCTCGCCGGATCCGACGGCGGCGCGCTGGTCGCGATGCACCATCATCTGCGCACCGGCAACGCGGTGAGTGCCTGGCCGGTCGGCGTGCCGCGTGCCGAGGCCGTCGAAGTGCTCGACCGGATCGCCCGGGTCCACCCGCACACGATGATCACCTCCGGGCACGTCCACCGGAACCGCTTCCGCCGCCACGGCCCGCTGGTGCTCACCTGTGTCGGGTCGGTCAAGGACTACCCGGGCGTGTGGGCCGGCTACGTGTTCCACGAGGGAGGCATGCGCCAGGTGATCCGACGGGTCGCCGAACCGTCGGTCGTGGCGTGGACCGACCGCACCGGCGACGCGCTCGTCGGCTTCTACCGGTTCTGGACCCCGTCCAC
>JBDZVK010000435.1:0-1927 GCA_040255725.1 Actinomycetota bacterium | reverse complement strand
ACAAGCGATTGGCCTGGCAATCGCTCAGAGTGTTCCTGGCGATCAACGGCGTGCAGTTCGACGTCTCCACCGACGATGCCGTTGCACTCATGTTGGGAATTGCCGCGGGCGATCGCAGCGAAGACGACGTCACCGACTGGATCAGCGACCACATCGATCCGGCGCCTCGCGCCTGACATGGCTCGTCGATCACGCGCTGACCAGCCACGTGGTCGACTTGACCAGTCCCACGGCCGGTGAACCCGCCGAGGCCGGGGCCGTCGGTCAGATGTGCTCGGCCAGGCCACACGACGGGTGATCGAGTGCGGATCAGGCACGCGGATGCGGCGGAGGTACTGGGCCTGGAAGCGGTAGGTACCTCCGCACATCTTCACGCAGTAGGCGCCGACGAACAGGTTGGCGATGTCGGAGAGGACTTCTCGGGATCGGGCGATTCCCAATCGACGTCAGAGTTCGTGGCCATGAACTGGAGGCACCGCCCGTGGATGGCGGCGGCGAACGCCTGGAACGACAGGCTCGTCGAAGGAAGCCGAACGTCACCCGTTTGCTTGTTTCCCATGACCAGGCACGCGGCATCGAGTTGAGAGCGCCTGCCGGCGGCAAGCGGTTCGAGCGGTCGAGCGGGTCGTGCAGGCTGGATGTACACCCACCGACCCTTCGACCGGCGGTATGCCTTCCTCGACCTGGTCCCGGACAACCAGGACGTCGCCGACGAACTCAAGACCACCTACGGCCACGACCTCTACCGCCAACTTCACGACACCTGAGGGTCGTCGGCGTCGAACGAAAACACCTCGATCCCGTGATCTATCGGCCAAACGGGGTTGGAGGCCGCCGGATCCGGTGACCGGTTCCGCATCGTGCCGAGGTCGCCGCGGCGTCACCAGCCGCGCAGGTCGATGGGCCACGTGTCGATGACCTCGTCGCCGCGGATCACGTGCATCGTCTCGTGCAGGTTCACGGTGGGGTCCACATGTGAAGGCACGACCCGCACCTTGTCGCCCACCTCCGGCCACTCGTGGCCGGGCTCGGGCGACCAGGTCAGGTGCTCATCGGAGACGAACCAGGTGCGCCCGCCGGCCGGCTGCGGGTCGCCGTGGTCGGTGGCGAGTGCCTTGAGCCCCGCGTCGATCACGACCCAGCCGCCATCGCCGGGGCGGACGTGCACCACGGTCGCCAGCACGGCCAGGGCCTGTCGGAACGGCAGGTCCGCCTTGGCGTAGTCGCTGTCCATCAGGGTGTACGAGCCGGCCTGCAGCTCGGTCACCCAGGAGTTGGTCGCCCAGGTGCCGGTGCCGCCACCGGACACCACGTCGCCACCGACCTCGTCGTGGGCGGCCAGCAACACGCGCATCGCATCCTCGACCCGGTCGGCCTTGGTGGCAGCGTCGGCCATCATCAGATGCCCCTCGTAGCCCATGACCCCCCGCACGGCCAGCCCGTGACCCCGGGCCGTTCCTGCGAGCCGCCCCGCGTGCTCGGGCACGCAGCCACAGCGCGGCATCCCCACCCCGACATCGACCAGGACCTCACCGATACCGGCGCGGGCAGCGGCGCGCACGGTCGCCTCCGAGTCGACCGCCACGGTGATGCGGGGCCCCCCGTCGGCGAGCCGGGCCAACGCACCGAGGCGCTGCACGTCGAGGGTCTCGTTCGCCAACAGCAGGTCGTCGCCGACGCCGGCACGCACCATCCCGATGATCTCGCGGGGTGTGGCCGCACAGAACGACCGGTGGCCCGCGGCGGCCAACTCCGCGGCCAGCGCCGTGGACTTGAACGCCTTCACGTGCGGACGCAGGGACCGACCGGGCCACCGCTGTGCCATGGTGGCGACGTTGTGGGCGAACGCATCGGCATCCACCAGCAGCGCCGGGGTCGGCAGATCGGCCAGCTTCATCACCGTGATGATCGCACCCCGGCCCACCGG
>JBDZVK010000434.1:0-1935 GCA_040255725.1 Actinomycetota bacterium | reverse complement strand
TCGGGGCGCAGCGCGACGTGGGGGCTCAGGCGGTAGGGCCGGTCGAGCGTGACGGGCATGGAGACGTCGATGGTTCCGCTGCCGGCCGGCTCAGTAGACGCCGCACATGCCGTCGATCGAGATCTCCTCGACGAGCACCTCGACCTCGGCGGATTCCGTGGGTTCCTCTGCGGCCTCGGCCGTGTCTTCGGTGACGGGCTCGGTGATCGACATGTTCGGGACCCCTTTGAATCGACGATGCGGAGTTCCCCGGAGCTCGTCCGGCCAGGACACCGACCCCGAGGGCGTGGATGCGACCTTACCGGCCGCCGATCCCCATGATGCCATCCCAACGCCGTCTTTCCCGGACGACGTCTGGGCCCGTGCACCGGACGGACGGCCGTCGTGTGTGACGTGCGGTCCGGGTCACCGAGGTGGTCCCGACGCGGAACGATTCCGTCATGCGTCGCGGTGCCTGACCCGACCGACCTCCGCGGCGTGCGATCGGCGGCGCCGTCGCGGCGGCGGCCACGCTCGGGACCGGCACGGTCGGCTGCCCGGAACAGGGTGACAGGTCTGTCCCGGCGCGCTAAGTTGCGTCGACCCCTCGTCCGCCACCGTTGGTGACCCTCGAAGAGGTCGGCACGACGTGGTGCCGGAAACGACCATCCAGGCCCCGACGATCTGCGGCGAGGTGGCTGGAGCGCCTGCATCGACGACACTCCGACCGACCCGATCGCTCCGACGGGTCTGCAAGGACAATCGGAGGAATGCGAAATGCTCAATGTCCATCAACGACTTCGCCGTGTCGGCGCGGTCGTCGGCTGTGCCGTGCTGATCGGCTCGGGCCTCTGCTTCGTCGCGTCGTCGGCGGGTGCGGAGGAGCCGACGCCGATCTGTCCGGCGACCACCCCGAACGGCAGGTTCGTCCGCTTCCTGTACCTGAACATCTTGTACCGCTGCCCCGACGAGGCCGGTGCCCAGTACTGGGAAGGCCAGCTCGACGCCGGGGTGCCGCGCTCCACGGTTGCCGAGCGGCTCGACATGTCGATGGAGAACCTCGTCAAGAACAACGCGGTCGCGTACTACCACCGCGTGTTCGACCGGGACCCGACCCAGGCCGAGACCGATGCCGCGGTCGCCTCGATCGAGGCGACCCACGGCGACGCGGATCTGCTGTCGACCATGTACTCCACCGACGAGTTCTACGACCAGTTCGAGACCCCCAGCGAATGGCTGAACGCGGTGTACAACGCGATCCTCGAACGGGATGCAGACCCGACCGGAGGGGGCTACTTCGGCCTGATGCTCGGTGACGCACCGACCGTCGCCCAGCGCAAGCAGGTCACGATGATCCTGGAGCACAGCGGCGAGAACGCGGCCGGCTGGACCGCCGCGGTCTACGGCGCCGCGTTCCACCGCGCCCCCGACACGGCCGGCATGGACTTCTGGGTCGGTTGGCTGCTCGGCGAGGGGCATTTCCAGACGTTCCGCATGTGGACCTCGATGCTCTCCTCCGACGAGGGCTACGCGCTCGCCCAGACGCAGCCGAATCCGCCACCCGACGGCGACCGCTGAGCGACGCGGCCGGTGACCGGGGAGCGCCGAACCCGGCCACCGGCCACCCGGTCGGACGCGGGGGCGCCGACCGTCGGCGTCCCCGCGTGGCGCGTCGGGCACCGATTCCCTCGGGTCGGCCGTGGGGGTAGGGTGACCGGCACCGAGCCGGTTCACCACGCCGCACACTCAACAAGGGGTATCTGCCAATGGAGACCAAAGCCGCCGTACTGCGTGAGTTGCACGCACCATGGAGCGTCGAGACGATCACGCTCGATCCACCCAAGGCCGGCGAGGTGCTCGTCGAGTTGACCGCATCGGGCATGTGCCACTCCGATGAGCACCTGGTGACCGGCGACCTGGCCGCGGCGCTGCCGATCATCGGCGGCCACGAGGGCG
>JBDZVK010000433.1:0-1939 GCA_040255725.1 Actinomycetota bacterium | reverse complement strand
CTGGGGTCGTAGCGCAGTCCGTGACCGGCGCCGGCGATGATGCGCAATTCGGCGGTACCGTGCGCATCGGCGAGCACCCGCGCGTCGAACACCGGGACGCTCTCGTCGTCGGAGCCGTGCACGACCAACATCGGGAGTGAGCGGATCGACGTGGCATCGTCGACCGGTCTGATCGCACGCAACTGTTCGGACCATCCGTCGCCGGGCCCCGGGTAGTCGGGATCGCGGATCACGCCGAGCTTGCGGCTGTGCTGGAGCAGCCGGCGGGTGTGTGACGCCCAGTCGTCGAAGCCGGCGGGCGACCCCATCGTGGCCACGCCCTCGACCCGACCGGGAAGTGCTGCGGCAGCCGACACGCACAGCCCACCACCGGTTCCGAATCCGGCCAGCCACACCGACTCGATCCCAGCACTCGTCACGACGTGATCGACGGCAGCGAGGATGTCGTTCCGCCAGCCGCCGAGCGAGAAGTTGCCGCCGGAGAAGCCACAACCCCGGAACCGGAAGGTGAACACCCGCCAACCCATGGTCGACGCGATCCGCGAGCCGAGTTCCGACAGATCCAGGCCGGCGGACACCGAACCGACCGTCGGATCGGGGTAGCCGTGACACAGGATCAGCGTCGGGGTCCCCGCGGTCACCCGGAGCGGCGCGTTCAACTCACCGTCGAGCTCGATGCCGTCGGAGTTGAACCGATGCTCGACAACCCGCCCGGATTCGTCGTCGATCGCCTACCGCCTCAGGTCACGACGCCGGCACGGCGCGGGCGGCGACCGCGCTCGCACAGGCACAGGGCCGGTACCCGCGGTTGCGGGCCTCGTCGAGCGAATCGGGACCGAAACTCGCGAACTGACGGGACTCCATGAGCTCGTCGATCACCTCGGCACCGCAGTGGTCGAGATCGTGCACGATCTGGGAGCGCTTGTCGCCCAACCAGCGGAACTCCTCGAACCGGGTCGGCCTTGCCATGGGGGTGCATGGTAGCGGCCCGGGGGCCGGCCGGTCCGATCGGCTCGGAGCCGCTCGGTTCTCAGTCGCGACCGGTCGCGTCGTCGCCGACCGTCGGGGGCGGCGACGTGCCGTGGGGGAGGTTCGGAGCTGTCGGGCCGATCGCGCCGATGGCCTCGAGATACCGGGAACGTCCGGCCAGCACCGCGGTGACGTCCCGTTCGTCGATCAGGTGGCGACGGCGCTCGTCGAGCCGGTCCATCACCTCACGCACGGCGACGTCGTCGTCGAGCACCTCGACGCCGGGTTCGGTCTGGTGTTCGACCGTGGCGACGAGGCGCGCCGCGTCGGTCTCGAGGATCCACAGCACATCGTCGGGGGTGAGCCGTCCCGCGGTGCGGTCGTCGAGTCCGGCCGAGACGAACGCGACCGCCTCGTCGAGCTCGAACACCGCCGGGCGCGGCACCTGTGATGCGGCGAAGGTCTCGCGTCCCACGGTGACCAGCCCGATCACGACCACGGCCACCGCGGCGACGACGTAGATGACGATCGGCAGCACCGCGCCAGCCTACGGGAGCGCCCTGACGCGACGAGCGCCGGGTTGCCCCGGGTCAGAGGCCGATGCGCTGGGCGAGCAGTTCCCGGTGGTACGACGGGTCGCCGAAGAGCAGCTCGGAGGACTTGGCCCGCTTGAAGTACAGGTGCGCGGGGTGTTCCCAGGTGAACCCGATGCCACCGTGGATCTGGATGTTCTCCGCGGCGCAGTGGAAGTACGCCTCCGAGCAGTACGCCTTGGCCAGCGACGCGACCGAGGGCAACTCGTCGTTCAACTCGGCGGCGCACCAGCCGGCGTAGTACGCGGCCGACTTGGCGGACTCGACCTCCAACAGCATGTCGGCGCACTTGTGCTTGATCGCCTGGAAAGAACCGATCGGACGACCGAACTGGATGCGCTCCTTGGCGTAGTCGACCGACATGTCGAGGGTGCGCT
>JBDZVK010000075.1:1719-10076 GCA_040255725.1 Actinomycetota bacterium | reverse complement strand
GAGGCCAGGCTCACCAGGCTCGAGGTGTTGTGTTGGATGATCGCCGCGATCGACACGACCGGCACGCCCTCGGCACGGGCCGGAACGAGTTGTTCGGCCGCGCTCACCCCGAAGTCGACCGTTCCCGCGCCCACGGCCTGGTTCGGGTCCGACGTCGCACCCGGTTGGATGAACGTCACGTCGAGGCCGGCGGTCCGGTAGTAGCCCTCGGCCTTGGCGAGGTACATGCCGGCGTGATTGGTGTTGGGCGTCCAGTCCAACATGACCCGCACGTGGCGGAGCCCCGAACCCTTCGCGCCGTCGGACCCGCCGCCCCCACACGCCGAGACGACTGCCAGCACGGCGACCAGGAGGAGCGCGCCGGTCACCCGGGTCGGGCGATGGTGACTGCTGGGTGCCATCACAGGTCGAATCCGATCATCCGATCGCCGGGGTTCGTGTCGCGCCGCCACGGCATCAGGAGTCTGCCGAGCAGGCCGACGAGACTGAACAGCACGACGCTGACGACCGCGATGACGACCACCCCGGCCAGCATCCGGTCGGTCCGGTACGACCGGTGCGACTGGTCGATGAAGATCCCGAGACCCGACGTACCGCCGACGTACTCGCCGATGACCGCGTTGCCCACCGCGTAGGCCGCGGCGATGCGGACACCCGCCACGATGCTGCCGAGCGAGGCCGGGATCCGGACGAACCGGAGGACGTCCCACCGTGACGCGCCGAAGGAACGGACCAGTTCGACGTGTTCGGCGTCGGCTCCGGCGAGCCCGGCCACCGCGGCCACTGCGACCGGGAAGAAGCAGATGAGCGCGACCAGCACGATCTTGGGGGTGAGGCCGTACCCGAACCAGATCGCGACGAGCGGGGCGAGCACGATGATCGGGATCGTCTGCGAGGTCACCACGAGCGGCCACACGGCGCGCCGTACTGCGGGGATCAGCGAGATCCCCAACGCGATGGCCAATCCGCCGAGGGTGCCCACGACCAGGCCGACGACGGCCTCGGCGACCGTCGTGCCGGCGTGTTGCACCAGAGCCGCGCGGCTGTCCCATCCGGCGGTGGCGACTGCGCTCGGTGCGGGCAGGATCCAGGGCCGGACGTCGCCGAGGCGGACCCAGGCCTGCCAGATCGCGATTCCCGCCGCCACGGTGGCGAAGGGTGCAAGCCGGGTTCCGACGCGGCGGATCACGACGACCGGTACCGGTCGGTCAGGCTGCCCATCGTGGCCTGGTCGTCGCCGGTCTGGGAGAACACCTTGATCACCGACACACAGCTCGCCGCCCCGCCGGCGAGGGTCGCCTCGTGCACTTGTCGGAGCAGCCGCCACAGTTCGTCGGGCTCGCCTTCGACCGACGTACCACACGGGCCGACCTCGTAGGACAGTCCCGAGTTCTCGATCACGCTGATCGCATCGTGGACCCGGGCGAAGGGCTCTCGTGAGGTTCCGGCGGGTTCGGGGATGCACTGGATCTCGATGATCATGTCGTTTCTCCTCGTGATTTGGCGATCAGGTGTTCGACGGCTCCCGGCTCGATCACCAGCACGGTGCCGTCGTCGACGGTCACCGTCGCCGGTGCACCCTCGACGACGTTCGAGATGCCCCGGGATGCACCGTGGTGCAGGTCGTCGCCGTCGAGTTCGAAACGCAGGCCGCGGGCGGCGACACCGTGGGCGGTCCCGTGGATCGGGAGCAGCGACACGGTGCCGCCGGCCGGTGCGTCGATGGTGACCGGGTGCGCCGCGGCGGCGACCCGGACCACGTCGTCACCGAGCAGGGCGGTGACCGAGAAGGGGGCGAGATCCGGTCCGGCGAGCACCGTCAGATTTCCCAGCGCGTGGTCGAGGCGGCCGCCTGCGCCTCCGACGACCAGGACGTCACGGGCCGAATCCGCCCGGTCGGTGCGGGCGAGCCGGGCCGCCAGTTCGAAATCAGTGAAGTCCTTGTCGGCGGGGAAGCGGTGGATGCGGGCGCCGAGACGAGCGAAGTCGTCGACCTCCCGGTCGCTCAGGCCGTCGAAGTCACCGACGAGATCGTCCACGTCGACGGACTCGGCGCGCGCGTGGCGCGCACCGCCGTCCGCGGCGACGACGGTGGCGTCCGGCGCCACGAGCTGCCGCCAACCGGGCCGGGGCGGATCGCCGTCGATCACGATCACCAACGGCCAGCGCGGTCGTCGTCGAGGTCGGTTCGAGGTCACGGTGCGTCCCTTCGCTGGCATTACCCAGATCAGGTGGACGGGTCGGCGTCATCGGGGTGGACGCCCTCTCAGCCCGGCTGACCCGAGCTCCCCGGCAGTACTGCTGCGATGACCCAGCCTAGCGCATCATGGCGCGGACGCCGCCAGGGGGTCGCCGGTGCCGTTCAACCCTGCGGGTCGGTGCCGAACATCGCGGCGACCTGGTCCTGCCACTTCTTCATCAGGGGTGAGTCGCTGACCGTGATGATGTTGTCCTTGCCACAGTTGAACACACCCCGACCGATGCCCGGGGTGGGCGCGAGTGTCGGGTCCTTCACCCGGACGAACCCGTCGGGTGTCGCGCGGAGCAGGACGAAACACTGCGACGACTGGTTCGGGTCGGACGGGTCGCGTGGCGCGATCAGACCACCGGCGTCGAAGGTGCCCACCTTCTTCAGCTGCGACTCGAGACAGGCCCGGGTCAGGTTCGCGCCACACGCACTCGCGGTCTTGGCGAACAGGAGCCACGACGCGAAACCGGCGACCGCGAACATGGCGTGGGACTTGCCGTTGGGCAGGTACTCGTCGAAGAGTGCCAGGAAGTCGTCCATGGCCTCGGACCGCTCACCCCTGCCGGCCTCTTCGAAGGGGTAGATGAAGGTCTGGACGTACAGGGGAAGCTCGGCGAGGCCGGTGCGGCCGCTCTGGATGAGGAGCTGGTCGTACATGTTCTCGTCGGTGAACGCCCATTCGAGGGACTTGTCCGCCGCGCCGGCCCCCTTGGCGGCCAGCGTCGAGATGAACTTGCCCAGGTCCGGCGGTTGGCCGGAGAACAGCACGCCCCGGGCGTCACTCTGGAGCACCGAGTCGGCCACCGGACGAGCGTCGGTCAGGCCGGTGATCGGGTAGGTGTTGTTCTCGTGGTTGACGGGGCTGGCGGCACTCGCCAGACCGACGCCCTTCGCCGCACTCAGTCGCTGATCCATCGTGAAGGTCGTCGTCGCGAAGTCGCCGTAGACGGTGGCCAGGGGTTCGTCGGCGCCGTACTTCTTCTTCAGGTACTTCAGACCGCCGCCGGTCACCCCGGTGATGCCGGTCGCCATCGCCGGGTACGACAGGGGCGCGCCCCGGGCTTCGGGGCTGGCGACGAATCCGGGCAGGGCGACGAGCCCGCAATCGACCCGTGCCTTCTGGCCGGTGTTGTCGAGCGCACCGCCGCCCCCGACGAGGGCGAACGAACTCTTGCACGCCTGGTCGATGACATCGGAGTACCGGGTGACCTGGGCATCGCCCTTGATCATGACGATCCGTCGCCCGTCGATCCCGCCGTGGTCGTTGCACCAGCGGGTGAACACCGTCGCGGCGTCCCACAGTTCCTGGTTCAGCCCGGGTTGCAGGTCGGAGCCGGCGTCGGAGATCGTCGTGACCTTGATCGAATCGGCCCCGACGCCGTGCGCTCCGGGTCGGTTCGCGCCGGTCGCCGAATGACACACGTTCTTCATCGTCCCGAAGTCGGGCGACTTCGCCGCGTCCGCTGCGTCGGGCCCGTCGGACGATCCCGTCGAGGACCCCGACGAGCCGCATCCCGCGAGCGTTGCGGCGAGCACGATCGCGGCGGTTCCACCGGCCAGGCGACGCAGGCGACTCACGGGGCTCCCCATTGTCGGGCCATTCGGCCGAACGCAGAGGTTCTTGAGGTTTTGCGACGCGCGTCGGCGGGGCGTCAACCGGCGCGCCCGAGCAGATCTCTGGCGATGTGGGTCACCTGGATCTCGTCGGTGCCGGCATAGATCTGGAACACCTTGGCGTCGCGGGCGAGCTGCTCGACGCGGAACTCCGACATGTAGCCGTTGCCACCGAGGAGCTGCACGGCCTCCATCGCGACCTCGGACGCGGCCTGGGCGGCGTAGAGCTTCATCGCGGACGCCTCGGCGAGGGTCAGTGACTTGCCCGCCGCGGACAGCTCGATGTGGCGGAACACGAGGTTCTCGACGTTGAGGCGGGCCACCTCCATCTTCGCGAGCTTCAGTTGGATGAGCTGGAAGTCGCCGATGGGTTTGCCCCAGAGCATGCGGTCGCGGGCGTACTCGGTCGAGATCTTCAGGCACTCCTCGATCACGCCGAGTGACATCGCCGCGACGCCGGAGCGTTCGGTGGTGAAGTTCGACTTGGCGCTCTCGCGGCCTTTGCCCGAGGTGTCCTCGCTGCCGCCGAGTAGCCGGTCGCGTCCCAGGCGGACGTCGTCGAAGAACAACTCGCCCGTCGGTGAGGAGTGCAGCCCCATCTTGCGCATCGGTTTGGACTGGGTGAGTCCCTCCATCCCCGAATCGAGGATGAAGGTGAGCACGGGACGGTCCCGGATGTCGGTGCCGTCCCCGGTGTCGAGCTTGGCGTAGACCACGATCGTGTCGGCGTACGGACCGTTGGTGATGAAGGTCTTGTTGCCGTTGAGCACGTATTCGTCGCCGTCGCGCCGCACCGTCGTGCGCATGCCGCCGAGCGCGTCGGAACCCGAGTTCGGTTCGGTGATGGCCCAGGCGCCGACCTTCTCCATCGTCAACAGCTCCGCACCCCATCGTTCCTTCTGCTCGATCGTGCCGCTCTTCATGATCGTGCCGGCGGCCAGACCGAAGCTCACCCCCATCGCGGTGACGATGCCCGGGCAGTAGTGGCAGAGCTCGATGATCGGGATGATCGTCATCGCCGCGGAGCCGCCGTCGCCGCCGGTGCGTTCGGGTCTGGTCGGGGGTTCTTCACCCTTGGCCTCCGCCTCGGCGACGGACTTCTCGAAAGCGATCTGCTTCGCGAAGCGGTCCTTGGCCATGGCGTCCATGCCGAAGGTCGCGTACAGCTTGCGGACGATGTCGTACGGCGGCATCTCGCCGTGTTCGAGCTCGTCGATGTGCGGCACGACCTCCGCGGCGATGAAGCCGCGGATCGCATCGCGGAGCATCAGTTGTTCATCGTTCCACTCGAACACGACAGGTCTTCTCCCCGAGAAGGTGGATCTGGTGCTGCGCACCGTAGGCGACCGGCCCGACAGGGTAAAACATCGGGTGCCCGCCGCCGACGACCCGGGAGTCGTGAGCAACCATGCCACCATCGTTCACCGACCGATCCGTGCTCCTCACCGGGGGAGGTTCGGGTATCGGCCGCGCCACCGCACGACGTTTCGCCGAACTGGGAGCCCAGGTCCGGATCGGTGACGTCGACGACGACGGCATGGCCGAGACCGCGTCGATGAACGCCGGCATCAGCGCCGTGCACTGCAACGTCGCCGATGAAGCGTCGGTGGCCGCGTTCGTCGACGGTGCGGTCGCCGACCACGGCGACCTCGACATCGTGGTCAACCTCGCCGGCGTGTTGACCTTCGAGAACTCCCACCAGGTGGTACTGGCCGACTGGCAGCGGGTCATCGACATCAACCTGACCGGCACCTTCCTGGTGTGCCGCGCCGCCCTCGCGCATCTGGTCGACCCGCAGCGCGGCCGCACCGGTGGGGTGATCGTCAACACCGCCTCCACGGCGGCCCACATCGGCCAGGCGTGGTCGGCCGCGTACTGTGCATCGAAAGGCGCGGTCCTGGCGCTCAGCCGGGCGCTCGCGGTCGAGTACGCCGGTCGGGGGATCCGCGTGAACTCGATCTCGCCGGGGGCGATCGAGACCCCGATCATGGCCGCCTTCGCATTTCCCGAGGGCGTCGACCAGTCGCTGCTCACCCGGACGATGCCGCTCGACGCGGCGGGCAGTCCCGACGAGGTCGCCGCCGCGATCACCTACCTCGCGAGCGACGAGGCGCGCTACGTCAAAGGCGCCGACCTGCGGATCGACGGTGCCACGACCGCCTGAGATCGTCGGCGGGGTCCGGACCCGGCAGTAGCGTGGCCGACGTGCCCGCTCCCCCACGCCGGCGAGTTCGGTGGCTGCCGGCGCTCGTGCTGGTCGTCGCGGGCTGCACCGCGTCGATCCCGCGCTCGGGGTCGTCGTCCGTTCGTCCTTCGACGTCCTCCGCGCCAGGTTCCGGTTCCTCGCCGGCGTGGCACGAATGCCGGTCGGGATTCGAATGTGCGACCTTGCCGGTGCCCCTCGACCGGTCCGACCCCGACAGCTCCAAGATCGACCTCGCGCTCATCCGCAAACCCGCCCGCGACCATCACCCGATCGGTTCGCTGCTGGTGAACCCCGGGGGGCCGGGCCAACCGGGTACGGAGTTCCTCCGGCAGTTCCTCGCGAGCGGTACGTTCCCCACCGAGCTGCTCGACCGTTTCGACGTCGTGTCGTGGGACCCCCGCGGGACGGGCGATTCGGCAGGCATCGCGTGTTTGACCGACGACGACTTCACCGAGGCGGAACCCCTCCCGTATCCGCCCACCGCTGCGGCCCGCGCGAAGGTCGAGGCGCAGGCGGCCGCGCAACGGAACCGCTGCTTGGACACCGACGGCGAGGTGATCCCGCACGTCGGGACGCTCGCGACCGTCGAGGACCTCGACGCGATCCGCGCCGCGGTCGGCGACGACGGTCTCACCTACGTCGGTTTCAGCTACGGCACGACCATCGGGCTCGAGTACCTGCGCCTGCACCCCGACACGGTCCGCGCGATCGTCCTCGACGGGGTGGCGCTGCCCGGCACCGACCCCGTGGCCACCACCAAGGCGCAGATGGCGTCGTTCGAAGACAACCTGAACCGTTTCCTCGACGCGTGCAAGACCGACCCGAGCTGCTCGTTCGGGGGCACCGACCCGCACGCCGCCCTGATGGGTTTCCTGAACCGCCTGGCAACCGGCGTGCGGATCCCCGCTTCGTATTCGCTGCCCGACGAGACCGGTGAACGCCACACCCGCACCGGTACGCTCGGCTACACCGAGGCGGTCAACGGCATCGCCGCGGCCCTGTACAACGTCGACACGTGGTCGATCCTGCGCACCGGACTGAGCGAGGCCACCCGGAGCGCCGATCCCGACGGGCACACCCTTTTGATGTTGCGTGACCTGCTCGTGGGCCGCCAACTGGACGGCTCCTGGGACCATTCGGTCGAGGCGAACCAGGCGATCAGTTGCGCCGACCAGTCCGAGCGCGCGACCTCGCTCTTCGGCGATCCGGCCCGGATCAGAGCCTGGTCGAAGGAGCTGCCGGTGTTCGGCGCCTTCGGTGCCTCCGGCCTGCCGGGCTGCTACCGCTGGCCCGAGGCGCTGCAACCTCTCGATGAGCTGACCGAAGCCGACCTGGCCGATGCACCCGCGGTGGTGGTCGTGAACAGTGCCCACGACCCGGCGACGCCGTATGCGAACGCCGAGAAGGCCCACGCGCTGCTGCCCGGCTCACGCCTGGTGACCTGGGAAGGCGACGACCACACCTCGTTCGCGGGTGGCCATGCGTGCATCGACGACGCGGTCGTGCCCTATCTCATCGACGGCACCCTGCCGCGGGCCGGCACCCGCTGCGCGTCTTGACCAAGGTGCCGATCAGCCCGCGTAGAGGGGATCGGCGGGAACGGGCGACGCAGCCGACGGATTCGTGGCCAGTGTGCTCGCCGGCGACATGGACGTGGTGGCGGTCCCGGGGGGATCGGTTGCCCCCGGGCCGCTGTCGCGGGGGCCGAAGGGCATGACGAGGGTGGCGTAGTGCACCGATCCACACGAGGCATCGACGGTGAGGTCACTGTGGGGCGCAGTGGCTGGGATCGGCACTTCCCAGTTGCCATAGCCATCGATGGCAGCGGTCTGCGCGTAGGAGTATCCACCGGGGCCATTGATCGCCACCGAAGCCGTCGTGCCTGCCGGGCAATCGGTCCCGACCACCGAGGTGTACTCCACATCGGGGCGCGGCACGATTTCGACGATGGCGGTCGGTCCGGGGAAAAGCTGCGGATTGTCGACGTCGTAGCGGAATCGGTCGTTCTGGCCGCCACAGGCCGAATACACCATCTGGTCGAGGCTTCCGGCCTCGATGTCGAAGGTCCACGTCCCCGGTGAACTCTCGACACCGCCCAGCCACGGGAGGGTTGCCTGCGGTCGGCCGATGTCCCGGACCTGAACCCGTGGCGCGGACGAACATGGCACCTGCACCTGGTAACGCGAGCCGGGAGGTCCCCCGGTCGGGTCGACCGTCAGGGCGTAGGCCATGCCTGTCAAGGTCATTGCCAGCGTCGCGCCCAGGACCAGGATCGTCCTCGTCCGCTTC
>JBDZVK010000075.1:0-1619 GCA_040255725.1 Actinomycetota bacterium | reverse complement strand
AACACTCCCACGGCCGTGATGCCGGGCGGTTCGGCAATCAGACCTGCATGAGCTTCGCGAGGCGTTCCTGGGCTTCGACGCACTCGGTCACCAGATCCATCACGACCTGCCCGGCGGGCTGGACCTTCTTCGCCCGACCGATGATCTGCCCGGCAGGGTTGAAGTTCACGTCCTTGGCCTGTTCGGGGTAGGCGTGGCCCCGGCGCACCGCATCGGAGGTCACCATGAACTGCAACGGCATCCCCAGCGGCTTGGGGTTGTCGGGGTCCTCCCAGGCGTCGGTCCAGTCGTTGCGCAACATCCGGCACGGCTTGCCCGTCCAGGCCCGTGACCGCACCGTGTCGCGGGAGCCGGCCGCGAGGTAGCTGTCCATCTGGCCCGGCGGGATGTCGGCCTCGGCCACGGTGAGCCACAACGACCCGGTCCACACCCCCTGCGCGCCCATCGTGAGTGCCGCGGCCATCTGTCGGCCCGACCCGACACCCCCGGCGGCGAGCACCGGTAGGGGCGCGACTTCGTCGATCACCTCGGGCCACAGCACCATCGAGCCGACCTCGCCGGTGTGGCCGCCGCCCTCGGTGCCCTGGGCGATGATGATGTCCACACCCCCGTCGCGGTGCTTGGCTGCCTGGTGGGCCGACCCGCACAGGGCGGCGACCTTGCGGCCGGACCGGTGGATCTCGTCGACGATCTCCGCGGGCGGGGTCCCCAGGGCGTTGGCGATCAATGCGACGTTGGGGTGCCGCAACGCCTCGAGCACCTGGGGTGTGGCGGTGGCCTCGGTCCAGCCGATCAACTCGCGATTCTCCACGTCGTCGGGCATCTCGGGCACGCCGTGGTCGGCGAGCAACTGCGCGGCGAACCGGCGGTGTTCGTCGGGGATCATGTCGGCGAGCATCTTCTCGAGCTTGCCCGGGTCGAGCTCGCCCATGCCCTCGTACTTGCCGGGGATGACGATGTCGACGCCGTAGGGGGCGTCGCCGATGTGGGCGTCGATCCACTCGAGTTCGGTGGCGAGCTGTTCGGGGGTGAACCCGACGGCGCCGAGCACGCCGAATCCGCCGGCCTTGGACACCTCGACGACGACGTCGCGGGTGTGGCTGAACGCGAAGATGGGAAACTCGATGCCGAGGGACTTGGCGAGTTCGGTCTGCATGGATGTCGACTCCTGTGGTGGACCCGCGGCGGGGTCGGACGGGGGATGCTGAGGTGACGTTCCGGCCGGATCAGGCCGAGAGCTTCACCGGGAGCTCTTTGATGCCGTTGACGAAATCAGACCGGAAGCGCTTCGGGGTGCCGTTGTAGTCGGCCTCGGGGAAGCGTCGCAGGAGCTCGCGCAGCATGGTGCGGATCTCGAGCCGGGCGAGGTTGGCGCCGAGGCAGAAATGCGTTCCACCGCCGCCGAAGCTCACGTGATCGTTGGGCGACCGGTGGATGTCGAAAGTGTCGGGGTCGGTGAACACCGATGGGTCCCGGTTGGCCGAGTGGTAGTAGATGACGACCTTGTCGCCCTCGGCGATGTCGGTGTCGCGGATCCGGGTCGGCTGGGTGGCGGTGCGCCGGAAGTTGTGGATCGAGCCGTTCCACCGCAGGAACTCCTCGGTGGCGGTGTTCCACAG
>JBDZVK010000432.1:0-1948 GCA_040255725.1 Actinomycetota bacterium | reverse complement strand
CGCCGTCTACCGACCCGACGCCACGACCTCATGAGCCGAGAGGACGCCCGATGACCACCGACACCGCGCCCGTCGCTGCCCCACCCGGAGCGATCGACCCCGACGACGAACCGACCGAACTCGACCGTGACCTGATCCTCGTCGCCGGCGCCATCGTGCTCGGCGTGATCATGGCCGCGCTCGACATGACCGTCGTCAACGTCGCGATCCCCACCTTCCAGAGCACCTTCGACGCCACCTACGCGGACGTCGCCTGGGCGGTGACCGCCTACACCCTGTCGCTCGCCACGGTCATCCCGATCACCGGGTGGGCTGCCGACCGGTTCGGTACCAAACGTCTCTACCTGGCGGCGATCGGATTGTTCGTGTTCGGCTCGGTGCTGTGCAGTACCGCCTCCTCGCTCGGCATGCTCGTCGCCTTCCGGGCACTCCAGGGACTCGGCGGCGGGATGCTCATGCCGCTGGCGATGACGATCCTCACCCGGGCCGCCGGGCCCCGCCGCATCGGCCGGATGATGGCCCTGCTCGGCATCCCGATGCTGCTCGGCCCGATCTCCGGGCCGATCCTGGGTGGCTACCTGATCGACGCCGTGTCGTGGCACTGGATCTTCCTCATCAACGTGCCCATCGGACTCGCCGCGCTGATCGCGGGTGCGATGATCCTGCCGTCCGACTCGGGAACCGTGAAGGAACGCTTCGACTTCGTCGGGATGCTCCTGCTCTCACCCGGCCTCGCGCTGTTCCTGTACGGGGTGTCGTCGATCCCCGAAGAGGGCACGGTCGCCGCGGCCAAGGTCCTCGTTCCCGGAGCCATCGGCCTGGTGCTGATGGTCGGCTTCGTGATCCACGCGCTCGGCAAGGCGAATGCGTTGATCGACCTGTCGCTGTTCGAGGACCGCAACCTCACCATCTCGGTGGTCACCCTCGTGCTGTTCGTGGTGGCGTTCATGGGGACGATGATGTTGCTGCCCAGCTACTTCATGCAGGTGCGCGGCGAATCGACGGCCATGGCAGGTCTGCTGGTCGCCCCGCAGGGGATCGGCGCGATGATCTCGATGCCGCTCGGCGGGCAGCTCGTCGACCGGATCGGCTCCCGGTTCGTGGTCGTGCCGGGCATCATCCTGATCGTGCTCGGACTGGGGGCGTTCACCACCGTCGGGCTCGACACGTCGTTCTGGTTCACCAGCAGTGCCCTGTTCGTCGTCGGTCTCGGCACCGGTTGCACGATGATGCCGCTGATGACCTCGGCGCTCGCCACCCTGCGTGCCCACCAGGTCGCCAAGGGCTCGACGCTGATGAACATCGTCCAGCAGATCGGTGCCTCGATCGGCGCGGCGGTCATGTCGGTGGTGCTGACCAACCAGATGCTCGACCGCGGGGTCGACATGGCCAAGGCCCAGACCAGTGGCCCGGTGCCGGCCGATGTCATGGCGACGCTGCTCTCGGGAGCCGCCGACGCGTTCAGCAGCACCTTCGTCGTGAGCGCGGTCATCGTGGCCGCCACCCTCGTGCCGGCCTTCTTCCTCCCCCGGTTCAAGCGGGGCAGCGACGAGTCGTCGACCGACGAGACCCCGGCGGTCGACGCCGAGCCGGTGCCGGTCATCGTGCACTGAGCGGCGTTTCGGCAACGGTCGCGGGTCGGAACAGCGCGCACGCGGGCGCCGCATACGATGCGAACCATGCATGTCACGCACTCGCGACCCACGCATCGGGGCCGCGCGGTCGGCCGCAGACTTCTTGCCGGATGCCTGGTCGTGGCGACCATTGCCACCACGGCGACGGCCCTGCCGGCCGGTGGTGAGCCGGCGCCGCCGTCGACGCTCGACGCGGTCGTCTCCTCCGCCGACGGCGCGCAGCGGGTCGTCGCCACCGACCTGGCCGTCACACCACTGGATGCGGGCGACCCCGCGCAGATCACGATCGATCCCGACGCACCCCGGCAACACCT
>JBDZVK010000074.1:0-10098 GCA_040255725.1 Actinomycetota bacterium | reverse complement strand
ACCGACACCCGGGACCGCATCACGGGCGCGCTGATCGGCGCATTGAGTGCGCAGGCGTTGCTGCGCACCGACGACATCGGCTTCTTCGGGTCGACGGCGATCCTCACCGCCGTCGCGGTCGCTCCGGTGATGGTCTCGGGCTACCGGACCATGCGCCGACGAAACCGGCGCCGCGTCCGCATCGGTCTCACCGCGCTGGGGTTGTTCGTCCTCGTCGCCGTCGGCGGCTTCGCGTACTCGGCGGCCAGGGCATCCGAGCCGCTGCAGTACGGGGTCACCTCGGCACGACGCGGCCTCGATGTGGCGAACTCCGCAGGCCAGATCGGCGCAGCCGGGTACTGGACGGCCGCGCACAACTCGTTCTCGAAGGCCGACGACATCCTGTCGAGCCCGATCGCGAAGCTCGCCTACGCGGTTCCGGTGCTGTCCCAACACGCGCGGCTCGCGTCGGTCGCCGCCGACTCGGGGAGTTCCATCACGGGAACCGCAGCCCGTGCCGCGACGATCGCGCCCTATCAGCGACTCCGGGCGGCAGACGGTACCTTCGACCTCGAGCGGATCTCCAGCATGGAGAAACCGATCCGTCAGACCGCTCGGGCGATGGTCGCCGCACGCGACGACGTCGACGACGAGATGTCGTCGTGGCTCGTCGACCCGTTCCGGACGCGCGTCGACGACTACCGGGCCGAGTTGGTCCGAGCGATCCCGCAGGCCGAAACCGCCCTCCAGGCGATCGAGATCGCCCCCGAGGTGCTGGGTGGAAACGGCGAACGGCACTATCTGTTGTTGTTCGCCAACCCTGCGGAGACCCGGGGCCTCGGCGGCTTCATCGGAGCGTGGGCGCAGCTCGACGCGAACGACGGTCACCTCGAGCTCGTCCGGCACGGCAAGATGGGCGAGCTCAACGACGCCACCGATCCCGCGAGCCGCAAGATCACCGGCGAGCCCGAGTACCTGCGCCGTTACGGTCACCTCCAACCGGCACGTTTTCTCCAGAACATCTCTGCGTCGCCCGACTTCCCCACGGTCGCCCGAGTCGCCGAACAGCTCTATCCACAGACCGGCGGCGTCGACCTCGACGGGGTCATGTACGTCGATCCCACCGCACTCGCCGCACTGTTGAAGCTCACCGGCCCGATCCTGGCCGAAGGCGTGCCGAAGGCACTCACCTCGAAGAACGCCGCGCGGTTCCTCATGCACGACCAGTACGTCGAGGTGCCGGGTATCGACGACCGGACCGACCTCCTCTCGAACGCGGCCGAGGCGACGTTCGATGCGTTGACCCATCGGGAACTGCCGCCCGTGTCGACCATCACGCACACGCTGTCTCCGATGATGCACGGCCGGAACATCATGGTGATGCTGAACGACGCCGAAGCGAACCGGTACCTGTCGAAGATCGGCCTCACCGGCGCGTTCCCGAAGCCGGGTCGCGGCGATCTCGTCTCGGTTCGGATCAGCAACGGGAGCGAGAACAAGGCCGACTACTACGTCAATCAATTCCTGGCGTACCAGATCCGCCACAGCTTCTCGACCGGACGCTCCACCGGCACAATTGGCGCGCTGATCTCGAACGACGCGCCCGCATCGGGTCTCCCTCCCTACGTGCTCGGGAACCAGGACACCCGGGCCGGGCGCACCGACGGACGCCCGTTCGGCTCGACGACGCTCCAGGTCAGCATCTACAGCGCGCTGCGGCCGGTCTCGATGCGGATCGGTGACCGTGACGTCGGCGTGCAGGTGCAACGGGAGCTCGGCTCGTGGGTCGCGACCCAGACCGTGACGATCCCGCCGGGTGGCTCCGTGAAGATCCTCCTCCGCGTCGAGGGCGTCCTCCCACGAGCGAATCCGTACGCACTCAGCCTGGTCACCCAGCCGACCGCCAACCGCCCCACCATCGGAGCCGTGCTCCAGGCCACCGATGCCAGAGGAAAGCCGTTGCCCCTCCCGCCGGAGAAGCTGGTCGACGCCGAGAATGCTCTGGCCCGGTTCGTCCGGCACGCGCCCCGCACCCCGAAGGGATGAACACTCCGCGGGAAATTCCCCACCGGGGGCGACGCGTGCTGTATAGTCACGCAGCAGACCGTTTTTCCACTATCACCATCAGCGAGGTGAGGGGACATCCCATGACCAGCACAATCCGACGGAATCCGATCGTACGAGCAGTCGCGGTACTCGCCCTCGCACTGGGTCTGTTCGCCGCAGTCCCCGCCCCCTCGGGAGCCGCGGAGGCATGCGTGCTCAGCGGTCAGTACGGCGACACGGCGCAGCTCACGGCCAATCCACCGACGGTGAACCCCGGAGGAACCGTCACCATCGCTGGATCGGGCTTTCCGGGTGACTGCATCCTCGGCATCAGCGTCGGCTCCTGCGCCGTCGCCGACTCGATCGGCACCGTGACGACCGACGCGGACGGCAACTTCACGCTCACGTGGAACGTCCCTGACGACCAGGCTCCTGGTGACGTCCTGATCTGCACCACCCTGGGTTCGGTGCAGGTCACCGCCAACGTGACCGTGCAATCGTCGGCCGGCACCACGTTGCCGCCGAGCGCCGGTGGCGGACACGGTGGCTCGGGTACGCTCCCCGCGACCGGGTCGCAGGTCCTTCCCTTCGTGGCGGGCGGCGTGCTCCTGCTGGTGGTCGGCAGCCTGTTGGTGCTGTCGACCCGCAAGCGGAACGCCGCACGCTGAGCGACCTCCACCCGAACTGATCCGTGACCCCGCCTCGAGGCGGGGTCACGGCCGTTTTCGGTCGTCCTCCCCCACCGGGGCGTCGAGGTGGTCGAGCATGAGATGGCCGGCGGTCGAGACCTCGTCGCTGACCTTGTCGATGTTGGACCAGCCGAGGACCCAGCCGACCAGGGCCGAGAACCAGACATGGCCGAGGATCCGAGCCGTGTCGTCCCGGAGCTTGTCGTCCAGGTCGGTGCCCAGTCCGCGCGCGATCGTGCGCGTCATGATGATCGTCATCTCCCGCTGGCACGCGGCGGCTCCGGGATCGGGCGAGACGAGTGCGGTGACCAGCGCCTCGGACAGGTTCTGTTCGCGTTCCATCGCCCGTTGCGCCCGCTTGATGACGCTCAGTACGCGGTCCGTCGTCGTCGATCCCGAGGGAGGGCGCAGGGTGACCTGGTTCTCGAGCTCGGACACCCACAACACGAGCGCCGCGGCGAGCAGATGGTCTTTGGACGAGAAGTAGCGGTAGATGGTCCCGAGCGCCACACCGGCCTCGGCAGCCACGTCGCGCATCTGCACCGCGTCGTAGCCGCCGACCCGACCGAGGTCGAGCGCGGTGCGCAGCACCCGTTCGCGTCGTTCGATCTGACCGGACGTGAGCGAGTTCAGATCGACGAGGCCCCGCAGGTCGTCGGCTTCGCGGCTCACGCCGTGGCCCGGGTGACGAGTTGGGTGAAGGGCACCGATCGATCGGACCGGGGCTCCGGGGGAAGCCCGAGAACCCGCTCACCGATGACGTTGTGTTGGATTTCGTTGGTTCCGCCCGCGATCTTCACGGCGAGCGCCGCGAGCATGCGCGCCTGCCACAGCCCGCCCGCACACGCATCGTCGCCGTCGAGCGTGCCGCCTGATCCCTCGACTCCCACGGCGAGGTCGGCGAGCCGTCTGAGGTGCTCGGCGTAGAACAGCTTCAGCACCGAAGCCTCGGCGCCCAGGGGAGTCCCCCGACTCAGTGCGGTCTGCAGGCGATACGACAGGAACGTGACGATCCGATGGCGCGTGTGGCAATCGGCCACCCGTTGGCGGACCAACGGATCTGCGGCGCGCCCCATGGCACGGACGAGATCGACGACCAGACCGAGTTCCTTGCCACGTTCGGAACCGCTGATCGCCACCCGCTCGTTCGACAACGTCGTCACCGCCGCCTTCCACCCCCCACCGACGCCGTTGACGATCATCGCCGCGGGGATCCGCACTTCGTCGAGGAAGACCTCGGAGAAGTGGCTGTGGCCGGTGAGCTGCCTGAGCGGCCGGACCTCGATGCCCGGCGTGTTCATGTCGAGCAGGAAGTACGTGATGCCCCGGTGCTTGGGCACCGTCGTGTCGGTGCGGGCCAGCAGGATGCCCATGTCGGATTCGGTCGCCTGCGAGGTCCACACCTTCTGGCCGGTGACGACCCACTCGTCGGTCCGGGCGTCGTGGACCGCCCTGGTGCGCAACCCGGCGAGGTCCGATCCCGCCTCGGGTTCGCTGAACAGCTGGCACCAGATGTGGTCGCCCCGGAGCATCGCCGGCAGGAACCGCTGCTGCTGCTCGTCGGTGCCGTGCCGCATGAGCGTCGGCCCCACCATGCCGTGTGCCACCGCGAAGATCCCGCTCGACACCCCGAATCGGCCCTGCTCCTGGGAGAAGATCGACGCTTCGATCGGTCGGCCGCCCCGGCCGCCGAAGGCCTCGGGCCAAGCGACGCCGGCCCAGCCGGCATCCCAGAGTCGACGCTGCCAGCGCCGACAGGCCGCGGCGTAGTCGGCGTCGGACATGGTCTCGTCGGAGTGACCGTTGGAGAAGTCGTCGGGATGTCCCTTGGCGACCGCGTGCGCCTCGAGCCAGGTCCTGGCCTCGGCACGGAACGCGGCCTCGGCAGGCGTGTCGTCGAAGTCCACGGAATGCGAGACTAGAACAGATTCTCATTTTCGATCGTCATCGCCGCGACCGCGACCCGCCCCGCAGCCGGGCACGCCGTGATCGAGAACGTGTCAGAATCGTCCCGTCGGCCGGATCTGCGGTCGGCCCACCGAGTAGCCCACCGCGAAGGAGGGGTCCCCATGGAGCGACTGTCCGGACTCGACGCAGCATTCCTCTACCTGGAGACCCCGACCCACCACATGCACGTGGCGATGACGATGGTGCTCGACCCGGCCTCGATGCCGGGCGACTACTCCTTCGACACGATCAAGCAGTTCGTGCGCTCCCGGCTCCATGTCGTGCCCCTGTTCCATCGGCGACTCGCCGAGGTGCCCTTCCGGCTGAACCATCCGGTCTGGGTCGAGGACCCCGATTTCGACCTGGACTACCATGTCCGGCGGGTCGGAGCACCGGCCCCCGGCGGGCGCCGCGAACTCGCGGATCTGGCCGGACAGATCGCGAGCACCCCACTCGACCGCACGCGGCCTCTCTGGGAGATGTGGGTCGTGGAGGGGCTCAAGCAGGACCGGATCGGCATCATCACCAAGGTGCACCATGCCGCCGTCGACGGCGCGTCGGGCGCGGACTTCCTGGTGCATCTGTTCGATCTCGAGCCCATCGGCGCCGACGCCTTCGGCGAGCCGCAGGAACTCCCGGCGGAACACGTGCCGAACGAGCTCGAGCTCCTCGGCCACGCCGCGGCGTCGTTGGGGCGTCAGGTGGCGAACATGCCGGCGCTGCTCGGGCGCACCGTGCAGTCGGTGAACCGGGTCGTCAAGGGCCGGCGCAGCCCCGAGAAGCTCGTCGGTGCCGTCCCGCTGTCGGCCCCGGCGACGCCGTGGACGGGCTCGGTCACCGGTCACCGGTCCACCGCGTTCGCCCGCGTGCCCCTCGACGACATCAAGCACATCAAGAACGTCTTCGGCTGCACGGTCAACGACATCGTCCTCGCGATGGTCTCGGGCACGCTGCGTGCCTACTTGGCCCGACACGATGCGGTCCCCGACGAGTCGCTCATCGGCATCTGTCCGATCTCGGTCGCCGGCGCCGAAGGGGCACCCACCGGACCATCCGCGAACCGGGTGTCGGGCATGTTCGTCTCACTCGGAAGCGACATCGACGACGTCGCCGACCGCATCGCGCACATCCGTCGCTCCACCAAGGGCGCAAAGGAGGAGCACAACGCCATCGGCGCCTCGATGCTCATGGAGTGGGCCGAGTACGCCAGCCCCAACGTGTTCAACCTGGCGTCCCGGTTGTACTCCAGCACCGGGCTGGCCGACCGCCACCGCGCGATCCACAACGTCATCATCTCGAACGTGCCCGGGCCGAACTTCCCGCTGTACTTCGCGGGCGCCGAGCTCGTGGCCGCGTACCCGCTCGGTCCGGTGATGGAGGGCTGCGGGTTGAACATCACCGTGTTCTCGTACCGGGACTCGGTGGACATCGGGTTCATGGCGTGCCGGGAGCAGATCCCCGACGTGTGGGCGCTCGCACAGGCCACCGACACCGCGTTCGCCGAACTGTCGGACGCAGCCGAGGCCGAACAGCGCCACCACGACCGGGCGTCGGGACGAACCGCGCGCAAGGCGTTGGCGCTGGTGCCCGACGTCCGCTCGCCGGCGAAGAAGCGCTCGCCGAAGAAGCCCGGAATCAAGAAGTCCGCGGCGAAGTCACCGACCTGACCGTCCCGGACGGTCTGCTAGAACGTGTTCTATGTCGTTCAACATCGCCGACCTGTTCGAGCATGCCGTCGACGCGGTCGGTGACCGCACCGCACTGATCATCGGCGACACGGTGCGCAGCTACGCCGAACTCGACGAGCGCGCCAACCGGCTCGCCAACCGGTTCCTCGCCGACGGGATCGCCAAAGGCGACCACATCGGGATCCACGGCATCAACAGCGAAGCCTGGATGGTGGCGATGCTCGCGGCGTTCAAGATCTCGGCGGTGCCGATCAACATCAACTACCGGTACGTCGCCGACGAATTGGCCTACCTCTTCGACAACGCCGATCTGGTCGCCGTGGTGCACGACGCCTCCTACGGTCCGGTGATCGCCGAGGTCGCCCCCCGGATCGACGGCCTCGACCATTTCTACGTCGTGGACGACGGCTCCGACACCGCCGATTCCGGGCTCGGCTCGGTGCCCTTCGAAGCGGCGATCGCCTCGGCCGGGCCCGAACGTCCCTCCGTGCACCGATCGCCCGACGACCTCTACGTCCTCTACACCGGCGGCACCACCGGCATGCCCAAGGGGGTCATGTGGCGCCAGGAGGACGTGTTCTACGCGCTCGGTGGCGGTATCGACGCGTACACCGGCGAGCCGGTGGCGAGCGAGTACACCTTGGCCGAGAAGGCGGCGGCGTCACCGGCGCCGTTGGTGACGCTTTGCATCCCGCCGCTGATGCACGGGGCGGCCCAATGGGGCACGCTGCGGTTCCTGTTCGAGGGCAACACGGTCGTGCTGGTTCCCAGGTTCGACCCCGAGCTGATCTGGTCCGAGATCGAACGGACCAAGGTCCAGACGCTCACGATCACCGGCGATGCGATGGGACGACCACTCGTCGAGACCATCGACGCCCAACCCGACCGCTGGGACACCTCGTCGTTGTTCGTCATCGCCTCGAGCGCGGCGGTGTTCTCCCCCACGGTCAAGGACCGTTTCCGCGCGCGGTTCCCCGACGCGATCCTCGTCGACGCGATCGGGTCGTCGGAGACCGGGCACAACGGCATGGCCACGTCCGCCGACGACGACCGTCCCCGCGAGGGCCTCGGGGTCACCGTCAAGGGCTACGAGGGATCGGTCGTCCTCGACGACGACCTGAAGCCGGTCGCGCCGGGGTCGGGCGTGGTCGGCAGGCTCGCCCGTGGCGGGCACATCCCCGTGGGCTACTACAAGGACGAGGTCAAGACCGCCAAGACCTTCGTCACGGCCGCCGACGGCAGGCGCTACGCGGTGCCCGGCGACTTCGCCACCGTCGAAGCCGACGGCACCATCACGCTGTTGGGCCGCGGATCGGTGTGCATCAACACCGGTGGCGAGAAGGTCTACCCCGAAGAGGTCGAGGGGGCGCTCAAGTCGCACCCGGCGGTGTACGACGCGGTGGTCGTCGGCGTTCCCGACGACCGTTGGGGCGAACGCGTCGCCGCGATCATCCAGGTGCGCGACGGCGAGGCCCGCCCGGCCGACGACGCCCTGACCGACCACTGTCGCTCCCAGGTGGCCGGCTACAAGGTGCCCCGGACGATCGTGGCCGTCGACGCGGTGGTCCGCTCCCCCAGTGGCAAACCCGACTATCCGTGGGCGAAGCAGGTCGCCGCGACCGGGTCCGAGTGACCGCGTCTCCCTCGGGAGTCCAGTACGAGATCGCCCACGGTGATCATCGCGCCACCGTGGTCTCCGTCGGCGGCGGGATCAGGACCCTCGAAGCCGGAGGCGTGCCGCTGGTGCAGGGCTACGACCGCGACGCGGTCTGTGACGGCGCCCGGGGCCAACTGCTCCTCCCCTGGCCCAACCGCATCGACGACGCCGTCTACGACTTCGCCGGGCGCCGGTGGCAGCTCGCCGTCACCGAGGTGGCCACCGGCAGCGCGATCCACGGGCTGACCCGGTGGGCGAACTGGCGGTGTGTCGCCCACGACGACGATCGGGTCACCCTCGCGCACCGACTCCATCCACAGCCGGGATGGCCGGGCGTGCTCGATCTCACCGTGGACCACGCCCTCGACGACACCGGGTTGACCGTCACCGTGACCGCGCACAACGTCGGTGCGATCGCCGTTCCCTTCGGGTCGGGCGCGCACCCCTATCTGGTCGTGGGCGACGGAGGTGTCGACGACTGGATCATCGAGATTCCCGCGGCGACGGTGGCAGGGTCCGCGGTCGCCGGCACCGACCTCGACTTCCGCGTGGCCCGGCCCATCGGCACCGTCGTCCTGGATCATCCCTTCACCGACCTGGCACGCGACGACGACGGCGTCACCCGGGTGCGTCTGCGCGGTCCCGCGGGCGAGACGGTGACCCTGTGGGCCGACGCCGGGCACCGCTGGCTGCAGGTCTTCACCGGGGACCACCTCGCCGACCCGGCGCGACGACGCAGCGCGGTCGCGGTCGAACCGATGACGTGCCCACCGAACGCCTTCCGAACCGGCGAGGATCTGATCGTGCTCGAACCCGACGAGCGAGTGACGCTCCGTTGGGGCATCACGTCCCGGTGAACTTCGGCTCCCGCTTCTCGGCGAATGCCCGCGGACCCTCCTTGGCGTCGTCGGTGGCGAACACGGCGAACCCGAGCTCCTGTTCTTTCGCCAGAGCGTCCGCCTCTGAAAGGTCCTTGGTGGCCCGCATCGACGCGAGCACGGTCTGCACCGCGATCGGGCCGTTCGCGGCGATCAGTCCGGCGAGCTCGAGGGCTTTGTCCAACGCTTCGCCGTCGGGCACGACGTGGCCGATCAGGCCGATCTCCTTCGCTTCGGCCGCGCCGATCATGCGACCGGTGAGCAGCAGATCGGCGGCCATCGTGAAGGGGATCTGGCGCTGCAGGCGGACGGTGGAGCCCCCGAGGGGGAACAGGCCGCGCCGCACCTCGGCGATCGCGAACTGCGCGGATGCGCCCGCCACGCGGATCTCGGTCGCCTGAAGGATCTCGGTACCTCCCGCGACGCAGTACCCCTCGACCGCGGTGACGATCGGCTTGGAGGGTCGGAAGTGCCGCAGCAGCGCGTGCCAGGCCATCTCGAGCGGATCAGAGGCGTGACCATCCGGCGTGGCCCCGCCGTCGGAGGGTGCGACGTCCATCTCGCCGAGCGCCTTGAGGTCCATGCCCGAGCAGAAGTTCCCGCCGGCACCGGTCAGCACCCCGACGCGCAGGTCGGGATCCTCGTCGAGTCGGTGCCACGCGTCGTGGGCGCCCTGGAGCATCGAGGCGCTGAACGCGTTGCGGGCCTCGGGCCGGTTCAGGGTGACGACCAGGACGTGGCCTCGCCGTTCGACGATCAGGTCGCCGTCGCTCACCGGCGGCCACCGTTCGTGTTCGACCCTTCGATCGCATCGACCAGCCGGTCGGTCTGGCTCCGGTGTTCCGCCACCAGCAGCGCCAGCCAGTAGCGGAACAGTCGTGCCATCGAATAGCGCCCCACGAGCACCGATCCGATGATCACCAACGCCAGGCCGAGTCCGCCGCCCGAGAGGACGTACGGCATCTGATCGGCGACGTTGCCCGTGCCCGAGGCGCCCCAGTAGCCGGCGAAGACCACGACGATTCCGATCACGACCAGCGCAGTGCCACCCCACAGCAGCCACGCCTCGCGCTTCACGGTCTTGGCGGGGACGTCCAAGGCGGCGACGTCGTCGCGGAACGTGTCCACGCGCGACATCGAATTCTCGTTCGACACGGGCTTCTCCTGTGGGGTCGTGTCCTGCTGTGTCACGTCGATGCTCCCAGGTACGCGGA
>JBDZVK010000431.1:0-1950 GCA_040255725.1 Actinomycetota bacterium | reverse complement strand
CTACTTGCGCGATCTGGTCACCGAAGGAGCGACCCGTCGCTACGGCCCCCGCCCCACCTCCTCCTCCGCCATCCCGAAATTTGGAGGGAAAAGGTCGAATGGCAACCTTTTCCCTCCAAATTTCGGGGAAAGGGCCGGCGAGGCCGAAGCGACTCGAAAGCAAGCATGGCAGCAGATCGACCACGAACTCGCCGTCATCGAGCAGCTCGGGTTCCCCGGCTACTTCCTCGTCGTGTGGGACATCGTCCGGTTCTGCGCCGAGGCCGACATCTTCTGCCAGGGGCGCGGTTCGGCGGCGAACTCGGCGGTGTGTTTCTCGCTCGGGATCACCCGCGCCGACGCGGTGCGTCTCGGGCTGCTGTTCGAACGGTTCCTCTCCCCCGCCCGTGACGGTCCACCCGACATCGACCTCGACATCGAGTCGGGCCGCCGCGAAGAGGTCATCCAGTACGTCTACGAGCGTTACGGACGCCACCACGCCGCGCAGGTCGCCAACGTCATCACCTACCGGGGCCGTTCGGCGGTGCGCGACATGGCCCGGGCGCTCGGCTATGCGCCGGGTCAGCAGGACGCCTGGGCCAAGCAGGTCGACCGCTGGGGATCCCTCGCCGAGACTCCCCCGGGCGAACCAGGTCGCACCGGAGTCGAGAGCCCGCCCGATCCACACGACGACAGCGCTGCGCAGTCCGACCCACCGAGCAGCGCTCGAGGTGACACCCGGACGGCGAAGCCCGACCGTCGAGGCGAAGCCACCGACGGTCGAACGCAGCAACGCGACGCGTGGCGGGGCGAGACGCTGCGACCTGGCGAGCATTCGATCCCGCCCGCGGTGTTGGAACTCGCCCGTCAGACCCAGGGCGCGCCCCGGCACCTGGGCATCCACTCGGGCGGCATGGTGATCTGCGACCGGCCGGTCATCGAGGTGTGCCCGGTCGAGCACGCCCGCATGCCAGGGCGCACCGTGTTGCAGTGGGACAAGGACGACTGCGCCGCGGCCGGGCTGGTCAAGTTCGACCTGTTGGGACTGGGCATGCTCACCGCCCTGCACCACGCGGTCGACCTGATCGCCGAGCACCGCGGCTACGAGCTCGACCTCGCCGCCCTGGAACAGGACGACGCGGTCTACGGGATGCTGTGCCGGGCCGATTCGATCGGCGTGTTCCAGGTGGAGTCCCGCGCCCAGATGGCCACCCTGCCCCGCCTGAAACCCCGGACCTTCTACGACCTGGTGGTGGAGGTGGCGCTGATCCGACCCGGTCCGATCCAGGGCGGTTCGGTGCACCCCTACATCCGTCGGCGCAACGGCACCGAGGAGGTCACCTACGCGCATCCGCTGCTGGAACCGGCGCTCGCCAAGACCCTGGGCGTGCCGTTGTTCCAGGAGCAGTTCATGCAGATCGCCATCGACGCAGCCGGGTTCACTGCCACCGAGGCCGACGAGTTGCGCCAGGCGATGGGATCCAAACGCAGCCGGGCCCGCATGGGCCGGCTGCGCGAGCGGTTGTTCACCGGGATGGCCACCCGTGGCATCACCGGTGAGGTCGCCGACGACATCTGGCACAAGCTGGTGTCGTTCGCCGACTACGGGTTCCCCGAGTCGCACGCGGTGAGCTTCGCCTACCTGGTGTATGCGTCGTCGTGGATCAAGTTGTACGAACCCGCGGCGTTCTGCGCGGCGTTGTTGAACGCGCAACCGATGGGGTTCTACTCACCGCACACGCTGTGCCAGGACGCCCGCCGTCACGGCGTGACCGTACGGGGACCGGACCTGGTGCACTCGGCCGCGGATGCGACCCTCGAGCCGTGTGGCGAGTCGCACAACGGCGTGGCGGTGCGGCTCGGGTTGTCGTCGGTCCGGGGGGTGGGCGACGACCTGGCCGAAGCGATCGTCGCCGAACGTGAGCAGCACGGTCGGTTCGACGATCTGGCGGATCTGGCCCGGCGCACCGG
>JBDZVK010000430.1:0-1952 GCA_040255725.1 Actinomycetota bacterium | reverse complement strand
GTGGCAACGCTGGGACCGGGGCGACGTTGTCGTTGCCCGCCTCGTTGAACCTCGGCGAACCGTCGAACACGTTCGGTGGTGGTGGTGGCGGCGGCGGCGGTGGCACTGGCACGCCGAACACATCCGGGGACGGCGGTGCCGGAGGCGGTGGCGACGGTGGGCTACCCCAGGTGAGTGCGACTCCCGAACCAGGAACGGCCAATACCGGTGGCGGCGGTGGCGGCGGTGGCGCCGTCTATGACACCTCGGCCCCAGAAGGCTCTCAGAGCTACGCCGCAAACGGATCGCCCGGTGGTTCGGGTGTCGTCGTCATCCGCGCGGCGACGGGCCAAGGGCTCTCCGCCTCGGGCGGAACTCACTACAGCTCGGGTGGCTACGACTACTGGGTGTTCACGTCCAACGGCAGCTTCGTCGTCAGCTGATCCAGAACGTCAGAGCAGCAGCCGCGGGGGTTCGTCGCCGCGGCTGCTGGCATTTTCGTCCGAACCTGAGGCCGGTCGTCGCGCTCCGACCGGCAAGCAGAGACGGAGGATGGTCCCGTCCAGCATCGGCCCGGGTCTTGGTGCGGTGATCGGCGTGCCTCGGCTGGATGGCTGTGACAGAGGCCGAGCATGCTGCGATCCACGGATCATCGGGCGCACGGGCCGACAAATTGTGGGATGATGGGGGACCGGACCGGGGTACCGATCCTCAAAGCCCCGGCACGACGAAGAAACGGGGTTCGAGATGAACGTTGCCGAAATCCTCGCCTACAAGGGGTCCGAGGTCGCCACGATCGGACCGACCCAGTCCATCCGTGACGCGGTCGGGCTGCTTGCCGACCAATCGATCGGCGCGGTCGTCGTCACCGACGAATCGGGCACCTTCATCGGCATGCTCTCCGAACGTGACGTGGTGCGGCGCGCCGCTCGCGACGACGGCCTCGACCTCGACGCCTCCGTCGACTCGGTGATGACGACCAAGCTGAGCACCTGCCGCCTCGGCGACACCAGCGAAGCGTTGATGAAGATGATGACCGAGCGTCGGATCCGCCATCTGCCCGTGCTCGACGACTCCGACGAGCTGTGTGGGATCATCAGCATCGGTGACGTGGTCAAAGAGCGCGTCAACGAGCTCGAGACAGCGCACTCCCAGCTCGTCGACTACGTCCGCTCCGGCCGTTGACCGACCACCGTTGACCGACCACCTTTGACCGGCCGCTGGCCGCCCCGACCCCACCTCCCGATCGAACTCCGGGGCGTTTGGAGCCCAGGGCACCGCTGTTCGAGTCGCATTCGGCAAACACCCGGCGAAAATCGGCTTCGTCGGTCAACCCGCCGGCGGTTACCGTGCGCCGATGCCCGACTTGCCGGCCGACCCGTTCACGGTGGCCACGACGCTGGATGCCGACGGCGCCGGGCCGGGCCGTTACCACGGCTTCATCGACGACCATTGGCAGCTCGCCGTCGTCCCCCAGGGCGGCATCGTCGCCGCCGTCGCCGCACGAGCCATGGCCACCGAGCTCGCCGCCCCCGAGCAGGCCCTGCGGTCGATCACGGCCGTGTTCGCCGGCCAGGTCGCGGTTGGACCCGTCGAGGTCGATGTGCAGGTCCTGCGCCGAGGTCGGTCGCTGTCGCAACTCTCGGCGACCGTCCGGAACCCCGGCGCCGCGGCGGGTCTCACCGCGCTCGCGGTGTTCGGGGCGGTCCGACCCGGATTCTCCTTCACCGATCGTCCCTTCCCCGGCGAACTCGACGCACCGGAGACCTACCCGTCCATGCGCGACCCCTGGCCGGAAGACGTCGAGATCGAGCGTTTCGATCCGATGCCGTTCTGGCAAGAGGTCGTCGAGACGCGGTTCATCACCGGTCATCCGCCCTGGGAGGACTACACGCCGACGAGCTCGGAGCAGTGCTACTGGACCCGCTTCGACGCGCCGCCGATCGACGAGAAGGGCAACCTCGACCCGTTCG
>JBDZVK010000073.1:6517-10188 GCA_040255725.1 Actinomycetota bacterium | reverse complement strand
CCGTCGGCGTCGGTGATCGTGTAGTTCGCGACCCCGCCGGTGGCGGTGGCGCCGTGGCAGTCGGCACAGCCGAGTCCGTTGGGGTTGTCCGGCGTGTTCGACCCGTAGAGCTCCGCGCCGGTCTCGATGAACTTCGAGTTGAACGCTCTGGTGGCGCCGGCCATCCGCCCCGGCTCGGCCAGCCAGTACAACGGGAGCGCCAACGAGATGGCGGCGAGCACCGCGAACGAGATGACGAGCACCCGGTCGAGACGGGAGGTCTCCATCGTCTGGTTGTCGTAGTAGGGCTTGCGGTTCGGGGCGAGGTAGACCTCTGAGCCCGCGGCGTGCTTGCCCGAGCGGAGACTCGCCAGGCCGTACACGACGCACAGGAGGCACACGAGGAACAGCACGACGTAGCCGATCGACGACTGCACCGTCGCCAGCACCAGTCCGTGGTTCGCTCCGAGGTCGGAGGCGGTGTTCATGGCCGCATTCATCTTGCCGGTCGCTCCGATCATTCGCCGCCGCTCACACAGTGGGGACCGGCAGGCTCCTGGCCGGTCGTGTCGACTCCGATGGGTGCGCCCTGGATGATCAAGCCCGTGTCGGCGGTCAGCACACCGGCCGACACCGCCGTCGCGAAGTGGTCCATCCCGCGGGGCGCCGGACCGGCCTTGTGCTCACCGACCTGGTTGTACTGCGACCCGTGACACGGGCATTCGAACCACTGCGAGGTCAGGCACGGCGGCACCCGACAACCCAGGTGCGGACACTTCTGGTAGAGCACGGTCACCCCGGCCTCCATGGCGGCGAGTTCGGCCGACTGGTAGGCCTGCCGGGCCTTGGGCAGTGCGGACGCCGGGAAGTCGACGACGTACAACTTGCCCTCGGGCACGTAGTAGAATCCGTTCGCGGCCTGGATCTTGCCCTTGAGGTCCGCGACCTTGCCGAGGTTGATCTTCGACCCGAACCCGCCGGACACCCGGGGCCACAGGTAGCTGATGAGCCCGGCGCCGAAGCCGATCGCGCCGAGCCCGGCCATGCCCCAGATCCCCCGGTTGAGGAACTGGCGACGCGACACGCCGATCTGTTCGGGCGTCGGCGGCGTCCAGGCCTCGACGTCGGTGGTCTGCCGGGCCAACTCGGCCGAGCGGCCGGTGCGGTCGCGGGACTTCGTCTCGGCCGAGAGCGTGCCCACCGCGCGGGTCGTGTCACGTCGACCGATCACGAAGAACGCACCGGCGATGACCGCGAGGACGACGACGATGACGATGATGACGATGACTGCGGTCATGCTTCGGGCCTCACAGATCGAAGAACAGGCCGTCGTGCCACGGCAGGGTGAACTGGAATCCCGGCCCGCGGAAGGCGATGCCGATGATCGAGAGCACCGCCCAGAACATCAGGAACACGGTGAAGAACGTCACCGCGAACTTGCGGTCCTCGGGTCTGGCGCTCGGGTTCTTGTCGAGATACGGGAGGGTGATCAGGCCGATGATGATCACGGTCGGGCCGAGCACCCCCGCGATCTGGGGGTTCATCATCGTCAGCAGTTCCTGCAACCCGAGGAAGTACCAGGGTGCCTTGGCGGGGTTGATCGTCTTGTTGGGGTCGGCGAGTTCCTGGAGCGGTGCGTTCACGAAGATCGAGAACAACAGGATGAACAGGAACACGATCAACGCCGAGGCGAACTCGACCACCAACAGGTGCGGCCAGGTGTGCACCTTGTCGGTCGGTTTGGTCTGGAGTTCCCTGATCGAACCGGCTCGGACGATCTCGGCGATGCGATCGTCGTCGATTGTCGATCCGGGGGCTTCGGTGATCGTCGTCATCGCTTTGCAACCTCACGATTCCGGTTCACAGGCAGTTGGCGCGTACGGGTCACAGCGGCCCCGACAGTCCGCCGTCCTTGCGGACCCGCCAGAAGTGCACCGCCATGAAGATGACGATGATGAAGGGCAGCATCAACACGTGCAGGACGTACCAGCGCAGCAGGGTGCCGGCGCCGATCTCGTTGCCACCGACGAGCACGAAGCGCACCTCGTTGCCGAACACCGGGGTGTAACCGGCCATGTTCGACCCCACCGTGACCGCCCACAGCGAGAGCTGGTCCCACGGGAGCAGGTAGCCGGTGAACGACAGCAGCAGGGTGAGCAGCAGCAGGATGACGCCGATCACCCAGTTGAACTCGCGGGGCGGCTTGTAGGCGCCGTGGTAGAAGACCCGGCACATGTGCAGGAACACGGCCAGCACCATGAGGTGGGCCGACCAGCGGTGCATGTTGCGGACCAGAAGCCCGAAGGTCACCGAGGTCTGGAGCTGGTAGATCGAGTTCCAGGCGTCGGTGGTCGTCGGCTTGTAGAAGAACATCAGGAAGATGCCCGTCACCGTCAACAGCATGAACAGGAAGAAGCTCAGGCCGCCCAGACAGAGGTTGTACGAGACCTTGACGGCGTGCCGCTTCACCTTCACGGGGTGGAGGTGGTACAGCAGGCTGTTCATGATGACGTAGTTGCGGTTCCGCGGCGTGTCCTCGAAGTCGCGCTTGAAGACCGAGCCTGGCCGGAAGATCGAGTTCCAGGCCTGGGACCCACGGACCTTCTCGTCCAGCTCCGCCATCTTGCCCTTCATCGGGCCCGATTCGTCGATGGTGTCTGCCACTTGGCTATCCGTGCTCCTGTGTGTACCAGGTCCTGCTCACGTGAGCTGTCCCTTGCGGCTGAGTAGCGGGCGACGTGCGCCACGACGGGCGGCGTCCCGGCGGGCCTCGTCCTGTTGCAGCTTGCCACGTCGGTTCCAGAACGAGAACAACGTGATGTGCGCGCCGATCATGAACGCGTAGATCACCGTGGTGATCACGTCACCGAGCGCGGCCTTCGAGAACGAGATCGGCCCCTTGAGCAGGGTGCCCTGAGGCCCGGCGAGGAACTGGTCCGGGCGCCACTCCAGGTCGTTCTGGAAGAAGTTGATCCAGGCCTCGGGCACGACCCCGTAGGCCCAGAACATGCAGAAGAAGACGAACGTCGCGCCGACCATCGCCTCGCCCCAGGTGACCGGCTTGCCGGCGGGACGGCGGCGGCCGTACCACACGATCGCGCCGATGAGGATGAAGGCGACGATGAATGATCCGATGAAGGCAACCACTAGCGCACGTCCCTGGTCGTCGTGGGTTCGGTCGCGTTGCTCGGGCGGAGGGCCGGGGGACGGTCGCTCGTGAATCGGCTCACATTCTCGGTGCGGGAGCCGCTTCGTACCTCTGCAGTCACGCCCATCTCTTTAGCACGCCTTGCGCAGTCGGCACACAATCCGACGATCCGGTGCGGCGCGCCGCCCCTGCGACGGGACGCAACCGGCCGCAGAGGTCGCGGAAAGCGGCGTCGCCAGGGAGCTTCCGGCTTTGGCATCGATCACACAGCGCGCTACTAGAGTGCGTGATTGGCCGACGACCTCGATCAGCGGGGGCGCCGAAGTTCTCGCGAGTGGAGAAGGTAGTGAGCGACACCCCGAACCAGCCTCCGACATCCGGGCACGTTGATCCGGTCGAAGCGGCTCATCGACGCCGGCGCATTCCCGTCTGGGCGATCGCGCTGTTCCCGGCCTTGCTGGTGTGGGCCATCATCTACGTCAACGGGGTGACCGAGCCACCCGCATCGGCGAACACCCCCGAGGCGATGGGCGCACAGATCTAC